>JBIKOC010000024.1:0-9245 GCA_044358335.1 Flavobacteriales bacterium
ACTTCAGGTTTTGATGTAGACTTTATATGTTGGGGCCCATTTTCCGAAACACAATGGAACAATGGCGTTTGTACTCAAGTATTGGATCCAGTATGGGCAGCAAATGCTACCAATGTAATTGATTGTAGTTATTCTGGTTCAGCTACAGAGAATTGTAGTATACCTAATGCTTTAGCGGGTGAATACTATGTACTATTACTGACTAACTTTTCTAATCAAGTTACTAATATTAACTTCCAGCAAAATGGAGGAACTGGTTCTACTGATTGTAGTATTTTTTGTAGTGTAGATGCCACTCCAGCACCTACTGCTTGTGATCCAGCTACAAATACATACATCTTAGCAGGAACAATTGATTTTGTTAACCCACCTTCAACAGGAACACTTACTATCACCAATACTTCCGGTGGTTATATGAGTTTCAATGCTCCATTTGCTACTTCAGTTAACTACAACTTTACCAACCTTTCTTCAAATGGTAATGCTGAACAACTAACTGTTGTATTCTCTGATGATAACACATGTGCTGCAATTGGTAATTATACAGCTCCAGCCTCTTGTTCACAATGCCCTGTTCAGGCGAGTGTTTCTGGTCCTGCATGTGAAGGACAAGGCCTTTCTTTAGCTGCTTCTAATGTGGCTAACGGACAATATTCATGGATTGGTCCGAACGGTTTTGCTTCTCCGGATCAGAACCCTGTTTTAACCAATGTAACTCCCGCAATGGCTGGGGTTTATCAGGTTACTGCATTGAACCCGATGAACAATTGTTCAAGTATCAGTTCCGTTAACGTATTTGTTTTCCCAACACCTGCCACACCCACTTTAACGAATGATGGACCAGTGTGTGAAGGAACACCAATAAATTTCACTTGCAACAATTATCCTGGTGGAACATTCAGTTGGACTGGACCGAATTCATTTACATCTACTCAACAAAATCCAACAATTGCTGCTGCTTCCGCTGCCGCTACTGGAGATTATTCTTGTTCAGTTACTGTTAATACATGTCCAAGTTTGCCTGAAACAATAGCAGCAACCATAAATCCTTATCCATCTACTCCAGTTCCATCGAACAACAGTCCTTTATGTGATGGCGATAATTTACAGTTAACGTCTATTGCTGTTGCAGGAGCTACTTACGAATGGTCAAATCCTGCTGGTGTTGTAATATCATCCAATCAGAATCAAACTCTTAATGCTGTAACATCTATTCAATCTGGAGTATATACCCTAAGAGTTCAAGTTAATGGTTGTTGGAGTTTGCTAGGTTCAACTACTGTTAACATTTATCCTATTCCAACTACACCTACTCTAGTTTCCAACTCACCAGTTTGTGAAAACTCACTACTTACTATTAACGGTCCAGCTCCACTTCCAGTTGTAGGAACAACTTATGCTTGGACTGGTCCATCAGCATTCAGTGCAAGCACGCAAAATATATCAGTTGCTAGCTCTCAATTAACTAATGCGGGACAATATTCATTAGTGATTACAGAAAATGGATGCTCGTCAGCAGCAGGTACTACCAATGCGGTAATAATTGCTTTACCTATATCAAATGCGGGAGCCGACTTAACAGTTTGTTCTCTAGAACCTGCTTCAATTGGAGCTCCACCTGTTGCTGGTTATACTTATTCTTGGTTACCAATTGGTGGTTTAGATTTCTCAACTATTGCAAATCCAACTGCAGGGATTTCTAACATGTCGGGACAACCGAACAATTTTACCTACATCGTTACTACTACTGATCAAATTTGTTCTACAAAAGATACTGTTGTTATTACAGTCAATCCTCAGCCAATTGCATCGTTTGTTTCTCCAAATCCTGCTTGTTACGAAGGGAATTCGTTTGATTTTGATGCTGATGGATTTTATTCTTCAGCAGCTACTTTTAATTGGGAGTTTGGTCCTTGGGCTTCTGCTCCAACATCAACTTTAGAAAGTCCTCAAGATATTTCGTTCAATTCAACAGGAATGCAGATTGTTCGTTTAACGATAACTGATTTAGGTTGCGAAAGTAATTTGTATCAGGCGCCAGTTATGGTTTACAAAATGCCGGTTTCGAATTTTACTTCCGATTTCTTTGTGGGATGTGATCCTAAAGTGATCAATTTCACCAACCTAAGTGAATCAGACGACCCTATTAAAACGTATGTGTGGAACTTTGGAAATGGACGAAATTCAAGTTCAGCAGCCAATCCAACAGTATTATATAACGACCCAGGAGTTTACGATGTATCCTTAGTTGTTACTTCTGAAAAGAATTGTGCCGATACATTCTTGATTAGCGACATGATTCGAATTTATCCTTCTCCTGTTGCAGATTTCGCTTTAAATCCTGAAGTGGTTTATATTACTAAACCTGAAATGGATTTTAACGACCTTTCTCAAGGTGCAGATGAAGTTTTTTATGTAGTTGATGATACTGATTATGTGTATCAAGCAGATGCTCGTTATACATTCCCAGAATCGGGAATCTATGATGTTCGTCAAGTTGTAACTACTGCTTTTGGATGTCGTGATTCAGTTACAAAACAGGCTGTTGTGGAATTAGGATATAAGATATACGTACCAACTGCATTTACACCTAACAATGATGGCTATAACGATCGATTCCAAGTTTATGGAGAAGACGTATCAGAGTTTAGCATGTTGATTTATAATCGTTGGGGACAACTACTTTATAGTTCTTACGACATGGAGAACGGTTGGGATGGTCGAACTTTATTAAAAGACCGAGTGTGCGATGGAGGTGTTTATGTCTATAAAATCGCAGCAATCCAACGAAACGGTCTAAAAACTAGTTACGAAGGAACTGTTGTACTGCTAAGATAAATTCAGTTCTTCTGAAATTTTAAAGCCCCGTTAAGATTCTAACTTAACGGGGCTTTTCTTTTTATAATCTAGCTTATATCAACACATTTCCATTCATGATTTCAGGAATAGGAATATTCATCAAGCGTAAAATTGTGGGAGCTAAATCAGCAAGTTTACCGTCTTTAATTTCCTTGTAATCCGGATCAATCAGTATACATGGAACCGGATTGGTTGAATGAGCGGTATTGGGACTACCATCTGGATTAATAGCAAAATCGGCATTGCCGTGATCAGCAATTATAATTACCGAATACTCGTAATCGTGTAAGCAGGAAAGTACATCTCCTAAACAAGAGTCTACTGCTTCAATTGCTTTAACAATAGCAGGATAAACTCCTGTATGTCCAACCATATCTGCATTAGCAAAGTTGAGACAGATAAAATCGGGTTGATTGGTTTCTACATCTGCAATTACAGCATCACGAATTCCTGGAGCACTCATCTCAGGTTGTAAATCGTAAGTAGCAACTTTAGGTGAAGGAATCATAATACGTGATTCTCCTGAGAATGCTTTCTCTTGTCCACCCGAAAAGAAAAATGTCACATGTGGGTACTTCTCAGTTTCGGCAATACGCAGCTGCTTCTTTCCTTGTGTGGATAGTACTTCACCCAAGGTGTGCGACAAATCATCTTTATGGAAAATCACATCAATTCCCTTAAACGACTCATCATAATTAGTCATTGTCGCATAATGCAAGGGAATCGTTTTCATCCCAAAATCAGGGAAGTCTTGTTGGGTAAGGACTTCCGTAATCTCACGACAACGATCTGTTCGGTAATTGAAACTAATTACTACATCATCTGGATGAATCACACAATCTTCTCCTTCCAGCATGATAGGTTTTATAAACTCATCGGTTTCACCTGCAGCATATCTATCGCTTAATGTTTGTAGCAAGTCGCTAGATTTTTCAGCAGTACCATGAACCAACATGTCGTATGCTATTTTCACGCGCTCCCAACGTTTATCTCGATCCATGGCATAGTATCTACCAACGATTGTTGCCAGCTTTCCATATGTTCCCTCTAGCTTATTTTCAAGCGTTTTCAAAAAGCCAAGACCACTTTTAGGATCGGTGTCGCGACCATCGGTAAAGGCATGCACATAAAACCGTTTTACTCCGCTTCTTTCTGCTAATGCTATCAGATGATGAAGATGTTTATCGGATGAATGGATACAACCATCCGACACTAAACCAAAGAAATGAAGTGTTTTATTTTCCTCTCGAGCAATTCGTAACGATTCAACAAGAACAGGATTGGTATCGATTTGAGCTGTTTCGGTCGACTGATTTATCTTTACTAATTCCTGAAAGACAACTCTTCCTGCACCAATATTCAAATGTCCAACTTCCGAATTTCCCATTTGTCCCTCGGGTAAACCTACGTTCAATCCATCTGTGCGTAGTTTTGACCAGGGGTTTGTTCGTAGTAAACGACTCATGACAGGAGTAGTTGAATTAGCGATAGCGTCGGAATGAGTGCCATTTCCAATTCCCCAACCATCGAGAATGAGTAGGGCAACTTTTTTATCCTTCATGGGTTTGGATTGATTTAAATCGAAGCTCAAAAATACTCCCTTTAGGTGTATTGTTCAGCACCGAAATACCACCAGATTGTAGACCGACCAAGTACCTCACTATAAATAAACCGAGTCCAGTACCTTTAGTTTGACGTGTTTCTTCATTCCCTGAACGGTAGAATTTTTCAAAAACACGTTGTCGCTCTTCCTCAACTATACCTGTTCCTTGATCGCAAATCTGTAAAACTACTTGGTTCTCAACAATAGAAAGGTTAATCGCAATTTCTGGATTTGAACCACCGTATTTCAATGCATTTTCGGTGAGATTTACTAATATAGATCTCATGGATAGAGGATCAGCTTGTATCATCAAACCCAAAACACGTTTGCCCGAGATCTTAATCTGATTCTTTTCTTCGAACTCGTTAATAAATGCACGAACGAATTCCGACAAATTCATTTCCTCCAGCTGAATGAGTAATGCCTGATTTTCAATTTGAGCTGCCACCAACATGTTTTCTACCAGGTGATCCAGCCGATTTGTTTCAGTAATGGCTTTTTGAAGCAGGTCGATTTGTTTGCTTCTATCAAGCTCTCTTTTCTCAAGAGTTTGAAGATAGAGTTTTACAGAAGCTATAGGTGATTTTAGTTCGTGTGTTACAGAAAGCAAAAAGTTCTTTTGATGTCGGGCGACTTGAGTTTCCCTTTTGAACGACTTACGTGTCTGGATGAATCCCAATAGTAATAGGAGGAGGAACACGATTCCTTCCCCGAATACCATCCACTGTTTTTGTTGGAGTTTTTTACGAAGCGTGCTTTCTAAACCAACATCGTATTCGAGCAATCCAGCTAAACTGGAGCGTAAATCGAAAATCTGACTATTGAGATTGAGTAATAAATAGTACCACCAACACGATTGTATCACCACATAAAGCACCAGCACGTAAAAGATAAGCAGTGACCGTGGAGTGTTTTCAAATATGCGTGGTTTCTTCATGATTAGGCCTTAGGATAAGGCAAATAGCAAAGGTTTTATTTCCAGCTAGGACTGAATTTCTTTTGGTAATCGGCCCAAGAAGTTGTTAAGTAAATTCCATCTGCAAAGAATCTTAGAACAGGTTCTAATTGATCAGGAGTTTGATAGCCTGCAAGTGGACTTAACATGTTAAAGCGTTCATCCAAGAAAACAAACGATGGGTAGGATAGTTTACCCTGAAGCATTTCTACCGCAATTTCATGCGTTCCATTTCTTCCGTATTGTGGATTGACCTTATATACTGAATCACGGATAGAAATGGGGCCTTCTTTTTCGGCATTGAACTTAACTGCATAGTAATGTTCATTCATGTACTTAACTACTTCAGGATGGGCAAATGTGCTCACATCCATGCGTTTACACCAGCCACACCAATCGGTATACATGTCGATAAAAATCTTCTTTGGTTCCTTATCGCGTTTCGCCATAGCATCCGTAAAACTCATCCAATGAATTCCTTCGGTTTGAGCTGGAAGGCATGAAGGGAGTACCAAAAACAGGAATAGTAAATACCGCATTTGAAATTAAAATAAAAGCTAAAATACAATTGAAATCAGGATTTCTGTCGCTTGTCATAAATAAAAAAATGCCGGAATACATGAGTAAACCGGCATTTTAGAGTTTTAAAAAAATTACTTCACATTACCCATTAATTTCTTCACCAATGGTGAAATGACAATCAATATAACACCACAAATAACAGCGTAGATAGCTAATTGCTGGTATCCACCGGTATAAGAGGTTAGTTTTTCAAGCGCACTTGCATTTTCCCCTGGCGCTGTCATACCAGCTCCAAGTAATCCTGCAACATATTGTCCATAGGCACTTGCCAAGAACCACATTCCCATCATTACACCTTGAAGCGGTTGAGGAGAAAGTTTGGTCATAATTGACAAGCCAATTGGAGATAAGCACAACTCACCAAATGTGATAATGAAATAGGCGAGAGTAAACACTTCGAGGGATGTTTTTCCGTCACTACCAGCAAAGAAACGTGTTGCATAAAAAACGAAAAAGGCAAGACCAAGGAAAAGGAATCCTAATCCAAATTTCACTACTGTATTAGGTTCTTTTCCACGTTTACTAAGGGCAACCCAGAGTAATCCAACTAAAGCAGCAAATGCAATTACGAAGAATGAATTTGCCGAATTATTTATACCATTAGGATCAACAGAAACGCCAAAAAGTTCCCCATGTAAATTGTTAGTTGCGAAGATGTTTAACGATCCTCCACTTTGTTCGAAGAATGCCCAAAACAAGATGGAGAAGATGATGAATATTAGTGCTGCGAAGAGTTTTTTACGTTCCTCCACACTGTATTTAGACATTTCATAAAACAAGTAAATCAAGGTACAAGGCCCAATTGTATACATGAAATAATCGGTATACTCGGTTTTAGCAACCATGACCATGATTAATGGAATGACCAAAAGTGAACCAGCATAAGTTGCGTATTCAAACCATTTTTTACCTGTTTTGGTGATAGGACTTAATCCAATTGGCCCTAAGCTTTTTTGTGTAAATAAGAATGTAAGTAAGCTAATGGTCATTACAACAGCAGCTAAACCAAAGGCAAGATTCCAGGAATAGGTTTTAGCAATAGCCACGCATGCATATCCGCCAAGTAAGGCACCTATGTTAATACCAGCGTAGAAGAGGGAAAATCCAGCATCGCGACGACTATCATTAGAATGGTAAAGAGCACCAACCATAGTTGAGATATTCGGTTTGAAGAAACCAGTTCCAACGATGGTAAAACTAATACCGACAAAGAATAAATCTTGTGGGTCGAATGCCAGAATGAGACTTCCTGCAATCATGAGTAAACCACCCCAGAAAAGGGATTTTCGGAAGCCTAGAATTTTATCGGCAAACAAACCACCAATAAACGTGAATGCATAAACAAACGCCTGAGTAGCACCATATTGAAGATTGGCTACATCTTCGGCCATACCTAATCCCACAATCTTGTCGATCATGAAAACGGTAAGCATACCTCGCATTCCATAGAAGCAGAAGCGTTCCCACATTTCGGAAAAGAACAGGTACCAGAGTTGTTTAGGGTACTGACCTTTAAAATTCCGAATAGCAGCTAACTCAGCATTTTCGGGACCTTCTTTAGGTAGTTGGATTTCATTCTCGTCGAGTAATGTACTCATCGTAGTAAACGTTTATGTGTGGGTTGGGAAAATGGATACAGACTAAAACAAATTCTTCTCGCGCATAACTCGGTTAAGCCAGCGAAGTAGAATAAACATCACTATAGCAGCAAACATAACCAAGAAGAAATTAGTATAAAAGAAGTTCGATTTATCGTCGTATTTCTCCCACAATCCCGACATCACACCTGAAAGTTTATTACCAACCGAAGTTGATAGGAAGAATCCTCCCATCATAAGGGCTGTAATTCGTGGAGGAGAAAGTTTGGAAACGAGCGATAATCCCATTGGTGATAGGCAAAGCTCTCCAATTGTGATAACACCATATGTGGCGATCAACCAAAAACTAGATGCTTTATCAGCTCCGATATCGGTTGTTTTTACTGCAGCAACCATGACAAGTGCTGAAAGTGCAGTGATTAATAATCCGATTGCAATTTTAGTAGGAGTAGATGGTTCGCGTTTTTTGTTTCTTAAAAGTCCCCAGAAACCAACTACAATTGGTGTTAAAAGCACTACCCAAAAAGGGTTGATCGATTGGTATAGCTCGGCTGAAAAGAGCTTTAGATTTTGACCACTTGGTGGGATTTTAGAAACAGGAAGATTTTCAAAATATTTACGGGAATGTTCTTCAAGAGCTATTTTTTCAGCAACTGTCTTCACACCAGCCATGTCTTTAGCTTGGGTGAGTGAATCTTTTTGACTTACTAAGCTATCGATATAAGTTTTGAAACGCGCTTCTTCAAAATCAACGGCATCGGAGTGAACAACGAGCTGAGCCATTCCAACTTTATCGGCAGCTGTACCTATAGAAGCAGGCATTTCACGATTCGTATAATCTTCTGCCCATACAGTTAATGCATCTCCATTTTGATGGAATACTGCCCAGAAGATTACAATACACGCATACACCGCAAGCAAGGCGCCGATAGGGCCTTTATCATCTTTATTTGCTTTAACAAATAGGTAAATGAAGAAGGATATAACGGGTAAACAGCCAAACAAGAAAGCGTCGTTAGTGTCAGTACCAAAGATATTACCTGGAATTAAGTATCCTAGAACTCCAAAAATGAACATGGGCAAAAGAACAGTTGCAAGAATTTTTCCAGTAGATAAGTCACCTTCATGCAAAGGTTTTATCACATCTGCATCTTTAATGTGTTTGGTGCCGGAAAAGAAAATTACTAAACCGATTAGCATACCAACACCAGCTGCAGCAAAAGCATATCCCCAACCGTAGTTGATACGCATAAAGGCTGCAACAAAATTGCAAATGAAAGCTCCTACGTTAATACCCATATAGAAGATGTTGAAACCAGCATCTTTATTCATTCGGTATTGATCGTTGTTGTATAGATTTCCAACCAGTGTAGAAA
Source organism: Flavobacteriales bacterium (assembly GCA_044358335.1). Lineage (GTDB taxonomy): Bacteria > Bacteroidota > Bacteroidia > M30B66 > M30B66 > CALQRR01. The sequence continues at coordinate 8,974 of JBIKOC010000024.1, forward strand.
TATTAGGCTTGAAGAATCCATTCCCAACAATAATCAACAAAAGCGAAACATAAAACATGGTTACTCCGGGGAGGGCCAATCCAATGTAACCGGCAGCCATCATCAATCCACCAATTAATATCGACTTTCGATAACCTAAAATCCGATCAGCAAGCAAACCTCCTAGGAATGGAGTTAAGTATACAAGACCGATGTAAGTACCATAAACATCCGATTTTTGAGCGGGTGAAAATCCCATTCCTCCATTTGCTGCACTATCGAGCATATAAAGG
>JBIKOC010000406.1:0-2646 GCA_044358335.1 Flavobacteriales bacterium
CTAAGTATGCCACGCACTTAGTTTTCCTTACCAGCGCGAATTATGAGAACCAAGTAGAATCAAAAATCATCTATTCTATCCTTCAGAAACAGCCTAAACGTGCTGATATATATTGGTTTCTTCACGTAGATGTGGGTGACGAACCTTATCGTATGGAGTATCGAGTTAATGAGATTATTAATGACTCGGTAATTCGTGTTGATTTCTACCTCGGGTTTCGTGTTGCACCTCGCATCAACTTGATGTTCCGTAAAGTAGTTCAGGATCTTGTTAAAAGTAAAGAGGTTGATATAGTCTCTCGTTACGAATCTTTAAATAGAAATCAGGTTATAGGCGACTTCCGTTTTATTGTACTCGAGAAATTCCTATCCAATGAAAATGACCTTCCCTTTTATGAGAAGATCATTCTTGACATTTACTTTATGCTAAAAAGCATCAGCCTTTCAGAGGAAAATGCTTTTGGTCTTGACACTTCTTCTGTTCACGTAGAAAAAGTGCCTCTTATCATTTCACCTGTTCGGGAAATCCATTTGAAACGAATCGTAGATAAAAATCAAGCGTAAAAACCTTCGATTACTGAAGCATATTTATCCATTAACACACGACGTTTCAACGATAGTTTCGGTGTTAACTCGCCTGAATTCGTAGCCCATTCGGCTGGAATCAATGCAAACTTCTTGATCATTTCATAATGACCGAAACTGGCATTGTAGGTATCTACTTCTTTCTGAATCAATGCAATAACTGAATCATTCTTGCATAAATCCACATTGTCTAAGCTAGCTATTCCTTGATTTTTCGCCCAATCTTTTAATAAGACAAAATTCGGTACGATAAGCGCTGAAGGATGTTTCTTTCCTTCTCCAACTACCATGATCTGTTCTATATAAATAGACTCCTTGAACTTATTCTCCATCATCTGAGGAGCAATGTATTTTCCTCCAGATGTTTTAAATATCTCTTTTTTACGATCAGTAATTCGTAGTAGATTATTCTTAATCTCTCCAATATCACCCGTATAAAACCAACCATCTTTCAAAACTTCATCGGTTAGATCTTGTCGTTTGTAATAACCCAGCATAACATTAGGGCCTTTACACAAAATTTCACCATCGGAAGCAATCTTGATTTCAACATCTCGAATAGCAGGACCTACAGACCCAAAAGCTCGCATTCCTTTATCCAAGCGATTTACCGTAACAACAGGGGAAGTTTCAGTTAATCCATATCCTTCTAAAACATTAATTCGCGCTGCAGTAAAAACACGGGCAAGTCGCGGTTGAAGAGCTGCCGAACCTGATACAATAACACCAACATTATTCCCTAATGCTTCGCGCCACTTGCTAAATATCAATTTATTAGCAAGGTTTAATTGAGCTTCATACCACCACCCATTTACTCCATCTAACTCGTATCGATGTCCTAAATCTAATGCCCAGAAAAATAACTTGCGTTTAATCCCAGTTAGTTCATGACCTTTTGCCACAATTTTATCATAAACCTTCTCCAAAAGCCTTGGAACTGTTGAGAATGCAAAAGGTTGTACTTCCTTTAAATTATCTCCAATAGTATCTAAGCTTTCTGCATAATACACTCCGGCACCTACATAAATATATAGGTAAACTAACATGCGCTCAAAAATGTGCGACAGGGGGAGAAAGCTTAATACTTTGTGCTGAGAATTAACCGGACAAACCTCTCCTGCTGCAATTACATTAGAAATTAAATTATTGTGTGAAAGCATTACACCTTTGGGAGTTCCTGTTGTTCCGGAGGTGTATATGAGAGTTAAGATATCATTTGGTTGAATGGCAGCTTTGTATGCATCTAACTTCTCTAGTTGTTGATGAGCATTACCTTCGGCTCGTATCTCCAACCAATGTGATATTCCTTCCTCTTTCTTAAAGGTATATACCGACTTTAATTCAGGCAGTGCATTTTTAATGCTTTCGACCTTGAAATACAATTCTCGATCTAAAACAAAAGCTATTTTGACGTCAGCATCTTTCAAGATAAATTCAGTATCACCAGCACTCATGGTGGGATAAATAGGAACACTAATAGCTCCTAATTGAGCAATGGCAAAATCGGCGATATTCCATTCAGGGCAATTGGATGAAATTATAGCGACTTTATCACCTGGTCCAACACCTTCGAACATCAATCCAAAACTCAAATCATCAATGGCGCTGATAAATTCATCTATACCAATTGGATTCCATGTTCCATTTATCTTGGAAACAAGCACATCCTTGCGAGAATAAGAAGATTTGTAATTCGGGAGGAGGTCTATTATTCGTTGTATTTTCATAATCTGTCTCGAAAACTCAAATGTATCGATTCAGATTGAAAACCCCGAATATTCTCAATAAAATATCAAATACTTGAAGGAGTAAGTGCCCAATAATTAATCTCTTTTACTGCAATTCCATCATGTAAAAGAAAAATACGTGGAACTCGTCCTTCACAGAGTTCATGCATTAGCTCGTTATTCATCAAGAAATAGGGCACATTGTCGACTCTACTTCGCTTTAAAAATGTAGGAAGTGAAGTTTCTTCTCCAGTCAATATCATAACTACTGGAAAATCGGGATTTCCTTTGCGAATAATATGAAGTTTATAAGCTAATCGGCTACAAAAAGGACA
>JBIKOC010000001.1:0-28446 GCA_044358335.1 Flavobacteriales bacterium
ACCCCAAGAAGCGGCATAAATATGTGATGCATCAGCTGGATCGATGGCGATTGAAACGATATCACGAATGAAATCAGAACTATAATTAAGTTTATAGTCTTGCCAATTCAAGCCATCAAACTCAAACACCCCATCAATCGAATACAAAGGTGAATAGGCAACATCCCAAGATCCAGGAGCAACCCAAACTTTACCAGAGGAAGATGCCAAACGAAAAACATTAGAAGTAGGTGGTCCCTCAACCGAGAATGGAGTATTGATAAAGACGTTTTGTGATTTTACCAAACATTGGTTTTTATCTGCAATCCAAACGCGTTTCACATCAACCAAATCAATCACAGCATCTAAAGGGGAAGGCGGCAATAATATATCTGAATAAGAAAGCACATTTTCGATGTACAAACTACCTGAATCGACCATTGTTGCTCCATAATTGGTCGTATAAACCATACGCTCTGGTCGAGAATTTATGGAATGAATCGTTTGACCTGTTCGAAACACTTCCAACTGACCATCCTTTAATTGGTATAAGGTGTCAAGATCTTGAACATTGTCGACATAACGAGAAGTATAGATTGCTCCATCGAACCAAGTTAAATTATTGAGAGGTTTAGTACCAATAACTGGATCTTGCGTCCAAGCAACATAATAAGGTAATGCTGGATTGTTGATGTTGGCCGAAAATAGCCCTTTTGAAGTGGCAGCATAGATTGTATTCACCCCATCAAATACTACATCGTGAATATCGGGATTGAGGAGAGATGGATAAAGCGTGGTGCGCACTTCGCGATTGGTCATGTCGTAAACCACAATTCCAAAATTGCAGCATAGATAAGCTCGATCGTTGATGAATCGAATGGCATTAATGGTTTTTCCACCTTGCACAACAGTTGAGCGTTTGATATCGCCCACATTTACAACTTCATTATTGCGGACTAAATCTAGATTTCCGTTTTTGTAACCAATTACTAAGGTGCTCGATTGTTCGTGATAATTGACGCAAGAAAGATTGATGTCGGTCAATCCAGTTGAGCGAGAAAGCCGTTCGGTTGTACCATCGTCTTTCTTATAAATGACCACACCATTATTGGTTGCACAATAAACAAACTTAGCATTTTGGCAGACAGAGATTCCTCGGCTAAAAGGAAGATGTTCGCGCCATTCACCTATGGTAATGTTTCCGGCATTTTGAGCTTGAGAGCTCTGATACAGGAAGAATAAACTAATGAAAAGGAAAAAGAGCCGGTAATTCAGAATCATAAAATGTGTGTCAGCTTCGATAAACGCACTGGGCGTAAAGATATTTTATTTGAAGAAAGAACGTCTCATGTGGAGGAAGAAGAATTGAACGCCTTGTTCCCCGCTGGCTTCGACAGGCTATGCATGTTATGGAAATTTGAAATAATTGGATGTATTGAAAGAAAAAAATCTTCAATCACATAAAATCATTTACTTTTAAATACCCGCTAACATAACGCTCATAGGAAAAGGCTATTTTTGACCCATGCAAACACCTGAAGAATCGCTCCACACACCGGAATCTGGCCCGAATGAAATGCCAGAACAATTAACTGCTCCTTCTATTGGAGATGCCGTAAACACTGAGCTTTCAGCCGAAAATGCTGCTGAAGTGATAGCTGAAACGGAGATTCCTGAAGAGATTCCATTTACACCTTCTCCCGAGGAAATTCCAGCGACAGAGCCAGCTCCGGCGGAAGAAAGTCCAGAACCAGAAGACACTCATGTGGAAACTGAAACAGAAGCTCCCACGGAAGTTATTCAGGAAAATGCTGTTTCAGAACCCATTGCTGCTGAAGCATTGAAAGAGGAGGAAGAAGATGCTACAGAGGTAGATTTGCATGAAGATTTACAACCTTTAGTTGCATTTCAGGAGTTATCGCGAATTGAGCTAGTTACAGCCATGCAAGAGGCTGTTGATTCCGAAGATACCGATGGAATGCGTATGCGTGTTCGTGCGATTCGTGAAGGTTACTACAAAGTTAAGGATGAGGAAGTAGCTTTGAAGCGCCTCAAATTCATAGAGAATGGTGGATTGGCAGAAGAATTTGAAGTTCTCCGCGATGAAACTGATGAGCAGTTTGATGCTTTAGTAAAACGTTTTCAAGAGAAACGTGCTGAACAACGTCGCAAACGTGAACAAGAACTCATCACCAACCTGCGTAAAAAAGAAGGAATTCTAGCCGAGCTGAAAGCAATGCTCGAAAACACCGAGAACATATCAGCTAGCTTTGATCGCCTTCATGAATTACAAGAACAATGGCGCTCAATTGGTTTAGTTCCTGTTCAGTATGTAGATGAGCTATGGAAAAACTACCATCATCATACAAACAATTTTTACGATATTATTAAAATCAATAAGGAACTTCGCGATTTAGATCACAAGAAAAATCTCGAGTTAAAAACTTTGGTTTGCGAAAAAGCCGAGGATTTGTTGATGGAAGAGTCGATTACCAAATCACTCGATATTTATAAAAACCTACAAGATCAATGGAAAGAAATTGGCCATGTAGCTCGCGAACACAGCGAAACCATCTGGGAACGCTTTCGTGCTGCTGGAGATAAATTATTCGATCGTCGTCGGGAATATATCCAACATCAAGAGAAAGACTATGGTGCTAACCTAGCACTGAAAAATGAGATTGTAGCAAAAGCCGAATCTTTCCTTCAAGAATTACCATTCAAGAGTCATCCACAATGGCAAGAAGCTTCTGAAAAGTTAGCTGCTTTACTAGAAGATTGGAAAAAAGTAGGATTTGCTTCTCGCAAGGACAATGAAGACGTTTGGCAGAAGTTCAAAGGTATTCGCGATCAGTTTTATGCGGCGAAAGAAGAATTCTATAAAACCCTACGAAACGCACAAAACCACAATTACAAGTTAAAAGTGGATTTGTGTATGGAAGCCGAAGCATTGCGTGAAAGTTTAGATTGGAAAAAAACCGGAGAACGCTTACGTCAGCTTCAAGAATCTTGGAAAACGGTTGGTCCAGTTTCTAAGAAACACAACGATAAATTGTGGCAACGTTTCCGCACGGCTTGTGATTCTTTCTTCGAAAACAGAAACAAGCATTTTGCAGGAATGAACGATGAGCAAGATCTAAATCTTCAAAAGAAGAAAGACCTAATTGCTCGAGTAGAAGCATTTGTTCCGGGTGAAGATACTCCAGCAAATTTCGATGCGTTGAAAGCCTTCCAAAACGAATGGATGGAGATTGGTCACGTACCAATTAAGGAAAAAGACAAGCTCTACAAAGCATTTCGCACAGCGATTGACGCACAGTTTTCTAAGCTCAAAACCGATAGCGCAAACAACCGTCGGGAGCATTTCCGTTCACAGGTTAGCAGCATTAGCTCCGATAAAGGTGGGAAAGACAAATTGCATCACCAGAAAGTTGTTGTTCAAGATAAAATCCGCAAGCTTCAAACCGATGTGCAAACGCTAGAAAATAACATCGGTTTCTTTGGTAATTCTAAGTCGAAAGCTGCCGAAGAAATGAAACGCGATATCGAACGCAAAATCAGCAAAGCGAAAGAAGAGATTGGACAACTGCACGATCAGTTGCGCATCCTTCAAGAAGTATAAGCTGAACGATACTATGAGAAGCCCTTTCAAGCAATTGGAGGGGCTTTTTTATGAATCGATGTACGATTTACGTATTTCGATTTACGAAAGGTTTGATAGGACAAGCATTCGTTGACCTCACCCCCACCCCCTCTCCACAAGAGAGGGGAGTTTATTATATGTAATTTAATACTCAGATGATTTTCTCGTATATCGTAAATCAGTATTAAGTATGGTGTACGAAGTATTACGAAATTCGATAGGACAAGCATTCGTTTTCAAATCTAAATCTCTAAGCGAAATTCAACAACCTAGCAGTTTTCTCGTACATCTTAAATCGTATAGCGAAGCGGTCGTAAATCGGCTCAAGCAGATTTTCTCGTAAATCGCACATCGTATAGCGAAGCGATCGTAAATCAGTATTAAGTATAGAGTAAGAAGTATTACGAAATTCGATAGGACAAGCATTCGTTTTCAAATCTAAATCTCTAAGCGAAATTCAACAACCTAACAGTTTTTCTCGTATATCGTAAATCGTATAGCGAAGCGGTCGTATATCGAGTTTATACGTGATTCTCAATATCCATTATTTCATGAAGAACTCGAATGACTTCTAATTCGTTTTGCTTACTATTTACTTTATAAAATATTAAATGAGATTTGACTTTTGAACGCCAATATCCTTTGCGGATTTTTCCAAAATCAAATCCTGAATATGGATTAAAGCAGAGATACTCAATTTCATCAAAAATTAAATTCAAATATCTTTTTGCTTGCTCGATTGACCAATTTTCGATTGTATAAAGCCAAATCTTCTCTAAATCACTTTCTGCTTCTTTACTAATCCTATAGGTCATTTCTTTAAATGCTTTTCTTTCAGATTTTCTAAATAGGTATCCCGGTTAAAATCTGTGACGAAACCCGATTTTTCACCTTTAATAAGTTCTTTTACTAGCTCAGCTTTCTTTGTTTCCTCTTGTTCAAACATTCTTAATGCCGTGCGAACTACTTCACTGGCGGAAGAATATTTTCCGGTCTTCACCAATCCGTTAATGAAATTGTCAAAGTAATCTCCAAGTAAAATTGATGTGTTCTTTGCCATGACATTCTTTTTTACAAATATACCAATTCGTGGTATTGAAAGTTGCGTTTCACCTAATTTTGCTACGCTGAATGAGCATTAAGAATTTGGGTGAAGAGCAAACATCTTCTTCACCTCTTCCGCAATCTTACCCAAATCTTGGTCTTTCATGCAGCGGAAGTGCTTTTTAGGACAGTCGGCGTAGCCAATTTTAGAACATGGTCGGCAGGATAAATCGGTTACTTGCGAGATGAATTGTTGATCGCTTGTGAGAGGTAAATAGGGATACATACCAAACTCAGGAACGGTATTGCCCCAGATAGATATAATGGGTTTGTGAAAGGCGGCGGCAATGTGCATCAAACCGGTATCGTGCGTAAGAACTACGCGTGCTTGTTTTACCAAAGAGGCTGATTGTCCCAAAGAGATTTCACCACAGGTATTATAAGCTGCTTCGCCCAAATCGCGGGCAATGTGAGCACCAAATTCAGCTTCGGCTTTTCCTCCCAAGAGCACAATAGGCAAACCCATGCGCTTACACACGTCGCTGAGTTCCACTTCGGGCATACGCTTGGTGTTTTTTAATGCTCCGGTAACGACTGCCACATAACCGTTCTGATGCGATTGAGGCAATTGTTTTACATCATATTCATCTTCGGGACGAATAAAATAATCGAGTCCTATTGCATCGTTCTTCACTCCTAATTGAGCCACTGTAGCCAAATAGCGATCTACAATATGCACATTGGGCAAGCGGTTGATGCGTAAATTAACGTACAGGTATTTCTCTACGTTGAGTTTTTTAAACGCTACTGATGGTCGACGCAAAGCCAACTTAACCCGTTTGCTTCTAAAATTATGATGCAAATCGACCACTAAATCGAAACGTTGTTCTTTCAATTGGCGCAGTAATTCTTTGGGTTGTTCTTCCCAAAGCCAGACTTTGTGCAGATGCGGATTGGGCTCAAGAATGCTTTTAAAAGTCGGCTTGGTGAGGTAATGCAGCTCGGCATTGGGAAACTGCTTGGCCAAACAACGCACAAGTGGCGTGGTGAGCACAATGTCGCCAATAGAGCTAAAACGAATGATTAAGATGCGCTGCACAGCCACAAAACTAATGGTTTTTCGCAGCCTTGTTCTGCATCGATTGAATTCTGCACCTTTGCATCATGCATACATTGAGCGATACACATACACATTTGTATCTTCCCGAATTCGACAACGATCGCAACGCCATGATGCAACGCGCAATTGAGGCGGGCGTTACCGAGATTTATTTACCCAATGTGGATAGCGAAACCATTCCGCTCATGCATGCCATGGTGGATGCATTTCCACAACATTGCTATCCTATGATGGGACTTCATCCTTGTTCGGTAAAGTCCGATACGATGGAAGAAGAATTAGCATTAGTAAAACATTGGCTTGATACACGCGATTATGTGGCGGTAGGTGAAATTGGGCTCGATTTGTATTGGGATAAATCAACGCTCGATATTCAAATTGAAGCCTTAAAACGCCAGTGCGAATGGGCTTTGGAGAAAAACTTACCGGTGATTTTGCATTGCCGTGAATCGACTCCTCAAAGCATTGAAGTGATTCGTCCATTTGCAGAACGAGGCTTGAGAGGAATCTTCCATTGCTTTTCGGGAAATGCAGAAGAGGCTCGCATCATTACCCAAATGGGCTTTTTATTGGGTATTGGCGGAGTACTTACTTTTAAGAAAAGCGGATTAGCAGAAGCGATTGCAGAAATCCCACTCGATTTTCTTGTGCTCGAAACCGATGCGCCGTATCTTGCTCCTGTTCCCTTTCGCGGCAAACGAAACGAAGCGGCCTATATCCGGATTATTCTGGAAGCCCTTTCCGAAATTCGCCGTGTAGGAAAAAACGAATTGGCAACCATCACCACGGCAAATGCCCGCCGACTATTTAAACGCGCATGAGCAGAAAACCATCTGCATTAATTATATACACCGGTGGTACTATCGGTATGGTGAAAGACAGTCAAACCGGCTCGCTTAAACCCGTGAACTTCGAACGACTTCAGGCCAACATACCCGAAATCGAAAAGCTCGATATTGAGCTGGATATTTATACGTTCGAAAACACGATTGATTCGTCTAATGTGCAGCCAAGCGATTGGATTCGATTGGTGGAGGTGATTGAAAAAAACTACGATCGCTACGATGGTTTCGTGATTCTCCACGGTTCCGACACCATGGCTCATACAGCATCGGCACTGAGTTTTATGCTCGAAAATTTGAGCAAACCCGTGATTCTTACCGGTTCGCAATTACCCATAGGTGTGCTGCGTACCGATGCCAAGGAAAATTTCATTACCGCGCTCGAAATTGCTGCTCTCAAAGAATTTGGGATGAGTAAAGTAAGCGAGGTGTGTATCTATTTTGAGTATCATTTGCTTAAAGGAAACCGAACCACCAAGTTCAGTTCGAGTCACTTTAACGCCTTTGCTAGTACCAATTATCCAGCATTGGCTGAAGCTGGAGTGCAAATTCGTTTCAACGATTCCATCTTGAGGAAATACAATGGAAAGCCTACACTCTTTCACAAGAAACTAGATACCAACATAGCCATTCTCAAGATTTTCCCAGGCATGACGCCACAGTATGTGCAGGCAATCTTGACTATTCCAGGTTTAAAAGCAGTAGTTTTAGAAACATTTGGCTCTGGAAATGCACCGACCGAAGAGTGGTTTTTAGATGCTATTCGGAAGACTATCGATAGTGGAATTTTGGTCGTAAACGTAACCCAATGCAGCAGTGGTGCAGTAGTTCAAGGAAAGTACAAAACCAGCTCAGACTTAGCACAAATGGGAGTTCTTGGCGGACAAGATATCACCACCGAAGCGGCCATAGCTAAACTCATGTTCCTACTAGCTAATTGTCCCGATTCAGAGAGTGTTCGCGAGCAATTCATCCTTCCATTGCGCGAAGAAATGACACTTTTCGACTGGAATTGATTCAATATTTATTCAATGCTGCTCTTATGCCCCTGAATTAGATTCAGGGAACGTTTTTTTTCCTAGTTTTGCCGTCCCGTTTAAGGGAATTATCAGGAGACTTGTCAGAGTGGTCGAACGAGCAAGCCTGGAAAGTTTGTATACGGGTAACTGTATCGAGGGTTCGAATCCCTCAGTCTCCGCCTTCGCCCGCCGAAGCGGGCTTCGGCGGATAATATCCGCTGCAAAAACCCAGTAAGGATTTAATCCTTACTGGGTTTTTTTTATTTTAGTGAATATATTATTCTTTATGTGGTTTTATGTTTATATACTAGAGCTTAGTAATAGTAAGCATTATGTTGGTTGTACAATTAATTTGAAGGAACGCTATCGTAGGCATTCTAATGGCAATGTGAGATCAACTAAACCTCATTTACCTGTCAAACTACTTTGGTGTTGTTCCTTTCCGAATAGGTATATGGCTTATAAATTTGAGCGCTATATGAAATCTGGTTCGGGAAGGGCGTTTGCTACCAGACATCTATATTGAGAAAAGGACTACGTCCGCCGAAGTAGGCAAAGTCGGACGTAGTAAGAATTAGCCTACGAAGGAGGACAGTACCTTGAAGTGAAACGGAAAGGGAAGCCCCAAAAGAAATCTCTCTCTCAGCGACACTTAGTCGAATTTCAGAATCCCCATCACATTGTATCGTTCTGTGCTTTCGAAATAATGGGTTTTAGTATGATGCGTGTGCAAAAATGCTGAGTTTTTCTTCTGTTCCACACTAAACACTTTATAGATTCTTTTTTCTGCTTTGGTTCATGCCAATGCTTTCTCTATTTTGCACGAATCAAACCACCCAATGAAAAACAACAAAGCCTTCGCAACGCTCATCTCGGTCTTCTTTTTCTGGGGATTTGTAGCCGCCAGCAACGACATACTGATTCCGGTTTTCAAAGAAAAGCTGAATCTCGAGCAGTGGCAAAGTCAAATGATCTCTTTCGCATTCTATGTGGCCTACACCGTTGGTTCGGTCATTTATTTTCTATTATCCAAATTCTCCGGGGGAGATCTCCTCAATCGAATTGGTTATAAGAATGGAATTGCACTAGGCTTGGTCATTTCTGCCATTGGAACCATGCTGTTTTATCCAGCTGCAGAACTGGCTTCTTTCCCCATGATGATTTCGGGATTGTTCATAGTTGGACTTGGATTCTCGCTACAACAAACAGCAGCAAACCCACTTGTTATCTCCATTGGTGATCCTAAAAAAGGTTCGCAACGTTTGAGCATGGCTGGTGGTATCAATAATTTCGGAACGACTATCGGTCCGATTATCTTGAGCTACGCCATTTTCGGTTCTGTGGCAGGTGAGGTTAAAGTTGATTCGCTTGATGCTGTAAAAGTCCCATACTTAATCTTGGGAGCAGCATTCTTAATTGTTGCGCTCATCTTCAAGTTTTCGTCTCTGCCCAACAAAATCGATCCAGAAATCTCTGTCGATGATACATCATCCAAAACGAAAGATATTCTAGACGAATCGGCCATTCTAAAAGCAACTCGTCAAAGAGCAAACATCAAAGAAAAAACTTCAGCCATTCAATATCCTCAACTTTGGATGGGTATGATTGCCATATTTCTATACGTGGGAGTAGAAGTTTCAACGGCCTCGAACCTTCCCGAATTCATGAAACAACACCTGCAAACACCAACCAACGAAATTGCTCCATTTGTTTCATTATTCTGGGCGAGTTTGATGATTGGTCGCTGGACTGGCGCTGTTGGGGCAATGAACGTGATGAATTCGACCAAGCAAATCTTTCGTTTTCTCTTACCCTATTTAGCATTTGGTATTTTCCTTATTGCCAACCGAATTGCCAATCATGACACTTCTTCGCTTTACTTATACTCAGCGGTATTAATGATTCTCATCGCCGCCGACTACTTCAGCAAAGGAAATCCGGCTCGCCAATTATTACTCTTCTCTAGCCTAGGAATTACAGCACTTTGTATTGGTATGCTAGCCGATGGAATGGTGAGTGTGTATGCATTCATTAGTGTGGGCTTATTTTGCTCAACCTTATGGCCCTGCATTTTCACTTTAGCAATTGCTGGATTAGGAAAACACACCAATCAAGGCTCCGGTTTCCTCATTATGATGATTATGGGTGGAGGTTTTATTAGTCTGTTTCAAGGTGTCTTAGCGGATGAGAAACTTTTAGGCATTCAACACAGCTATATTGTGGGCGTAATCTGCTTTCTTTACCTCGCATTTTACGGATGGAAGACCAACGATTTGCTCAAAAAACAAGGAATTAACTACGATGCAAGCGTTGCTGCACATTAATTGAATCATGATGGAAGATGTCGTTGCCGGTATCGATATTGGCGGAACCAATACAACCATTGGTCTCGTAAGCAAATCGGGACGGGTGCTTGCGAAAGATGGTATCAAAACCAAGCAATATCCCGAAATCGGTGATTTTGTTACTGCCGCTGCTTCTCTCATCAGCAAACAACTCGAAAACATACGTCACGACATTCCTGAATTAAGCCTCAAAGGCATTGGTATTGGTGCTCCTAACGCCAATCCTCACAAAGGAACCATAGAAAATGCTCCCAACTTAAGCTGGCATGGTATCGTTCCCTTAGCCAAACTCATGGCAGAGAAGCTGTATGTTCGTTGCGCCCTGACTAACGACGCTAAAGCTGCTGCACTAGGAGAGCAAAAATTCGGTGCAGCAAAGGGCATGAAGGATTTCCTCGTTATCACCCTTGGAACAGGCTTAGGGAGCGGAATTGTTGCTAATGGCTCACTCATTTATGGTCACGATGGATTTGCAGGTGAACTCGGCCATGTTATTGTGGTTCCTGGCGGAAGACTTTGTGGCTGCGGCCGACATGGTTGCCTTGAAACCTACGTGAGCGCTACCGGACTGGTTCGTACGTATCGCGAACTCAATCCAAATGCAACTGAAGAAACCGATGCTAGAGCCATTGCCGAACTAGCTCAAAGTGGCGACGAAGTAGCAATCGAAACTTATCGCAGAACAGGCGAAATGCTTGGTTTTTCTCTAGCAAACAGCGTGGCTTACACGAGTCCAGAAGCGATATTTCTATTTGGCGGACTCATTCGTGCGGGAGAAATTCTCTTTCAACCTACACGAGAAGCATTCGAAAAGAATCTACTCAATAACTACAAGGGGCATATTCACATTCATCCATCGGCTTTACACGAAAGTGACGCGGCTGTTTTGGGTGCAGCATCTATCATCTGGAACGAATAATCATCTATGAAACACCTCGCTGTCTTCCTGATTTGTCTGCTTTCTCAGTGCATCCTTCAGGCGCAGAAAGGCATCATACCTCAACCGCAAGAAATCGAATTCAACGGACAAGATTTCCTTGTTCAATCTCCCATCATTACGTTCGATGATTCATTAATTTATCCTGAAGCAATATTCCTTAAAGAATCAATCAATCGCTTTTATCAGCAGTCGTTGCGCATCGTGCGATTGCAAAATATTGCACCTGAAAAAGACCCTCCACTTTTCATTCAGCTTCAAATTATTCGTCCCGACACGCTTCTTCCGCAGGGTTGGTACTATTTGAATGTGGATAAAAACAGAATCAACATTACTGCTACTGAAAAAACAGGGGTTTTTTACGGAATTCAATCGCTTATACAACTCGGATATTACAACGCTGAGAAGCAATTCGCATTTCATGGGGTAAAAATAACCAACGATTATCCCAACATGAAATGGCGCGGAATGCACCTCGATGTAAGTCGGCATTTCTTTCCCAAAGAGTTCATTCTTAAGTATATCGATTTACTATCGATGAACAAGATGAACGTGTTCCATTGGCACCTCACGGACGATCAAGGTTGGCGCATCGAAATCAAGAAATATCCAAAACTCACTTCGGTGGGCGGCTGGCGGAAAGGCTCCATGGTTGGCCATTACAACGAGCAACGTTACGATACCATTCGCTATGGCGGATTTTATTCCCAAGACGACATTCGAGAAGTAGTTGCCTATGCCGAAAAACGACATGTAACCATTGTACCAGAAATTGAAATGCCCGGTCACTCACTAGCTGCTCTATCGGCCTATCCTCAATTCTCCTGCACAGGCGGGCCATTCGAAGTTGCTAAAGGATGGGGCGTTTTTGACGATGTGTTTTGTCCGAAGGAAGAAACCTTCACTTTTTTACAAGATATCTTGGATGAAGTGGTGACCCTTTTCCCCGGAAAATACATCCACATTGGCGGCGACGAATGCCCTAAAACACGCTGGGAAAAATGCAAAGCGTGTCAGAAACGTATGAAGGAAAATAATCTGAAAGACGAGATGGCCTTGCAGAGTTATTTCATCCAACGTATAGAGAAACACCTCAACAGTAAAGGCAAACAGATTATTGGTTGGGACGAAATTTTGGAAGGCGGATTGGCTCCCAACGCAGCGGTGATGAGTTGGCGAGGGATAGAAGGAGGCATTGAAGCAGCGCATCTGCACCATCCGGTTGTGATGACACCTGGAACGCATTGCTATTTGGATCATTACCAAGGAAATCCGCGACAAGAACCTGTTGCTATTGGTGGATATACAACACTCGAAAAAGTTTACAGCTTCCAACCTGTTCCTGAAAAACTCACACCCGAAGAACGCACATACATTTTAGGTGCTCAAGGAAACGTCTGGACCGAATACATCAACACATCACGCGATGTAGAATACATGGCAGTTCCTCGCATGAGCGCACTCGCCGAAGTGCTCTGGACAAATGAGGTTTCGCGCAACTACATCCACTTCACCGAACGCCTAACAGAATTTTCAGACTTATTGAAGAAGATGGATGTGAACATGGCGCATAGCTGGCAAAGACCTGTATTGTCTACCGTTGCTCAAAATGGCGTGTTAAAAGCGGATGCAAAACCTCCTGTTCCAGGCAAAAAAATGATGTACGAGCTCCGCAAGCCGGGTATGAAAATAAATGGGGCTAAAATGGAATATGTGGCACCCGTTGAACTGATTGATAAGAACATTCAGTTTCGTGTTTGGGTGGAAGAAAACGACTCAACACGCTATGAAGCCAGTTTAATTATTCGTAGTAGTTTGGCAAGTGCGAAACAAGTGAGTTTTGCAAAAGCGCCATCGGAACATTATCCCGGAAAAGGCGGTTTTACATTAGTCGATGGAATTGTAGCAGTGCTCCCGCGCATCAACAGCGAATGGCTTGGCTGGAGCGGCGATGACATGATTGCTACGATTGATTTAGGTTCGATACAACCTGTTACCAAGGCTGAAATTGGAGTGCTTCATGACCCATCAAATTGGATTTACAGACCAGCGAAGATTCAACTAGAATCATCTACCGACGGGACAAACTGGAATACTATTTTAAGCACATTAGTTGTTCCCTTTAGCCCCAATCCTCGAAAAGAGCTACTTGATTTTGGTCCAGTGAATGCTCGTTATTTCCGCATCAGTGCTAAAAATCCGGGGCTAATTCCAGAAGGAAATCCGGGGGCAGGTAAATCTTCTTGGATCTTTTTTGATGAAATTATTTTAGAGTAATGGCAAGCAATCGACGCGGTTTTATTAAATCCGGCATACTCGGAACAGCAGCATTGGGCATATCACCTTTTGTGAAAGAGAGTATGGGCGCAACTTTCAGCGAATCCACTTCCCCTCTCGTTCAGCAAAATCCCATTGTGCTTTCCACTTGGAAATTTGGTTTGAAAGCCAACGAAGAAGCCTGGAAGGTCTTATCGAAAAACGGGCATGCTTTGGATGCCGTCGAAGCGGGAGTGATGGTGATTGAAGCAGATCCGGAAGAAACCACTGTAGGTTACGGAGGAATGCCCGATCGTGATGGCCGCGTGACCTTGGACGCTTGCATCATGGACGAAAACCTCCACATTGGTTCGGTAGCTTGTTTGGAGCACATCATGCATCCCATTTCGGTGGCGCGGAGGGTAATGGAAAAGACGCCTCATGTGATGTTAGTGGGCGATGGTGCCTTGCAATTTGCCTTGGAGCAAGGTTTCCAAAAAATCAATTTACTTACCCCAAAATCGGAAGCTGCATGGAAAGAATGGTTGAAGAAAGCGGAGTATAAGCCCAAAGTCAATATCGAAAATCACGATACCATTGGCATGATTGCATTGGATGCGCAAGGTCGTTTATCGGGTTGTTGCACCACTTCAGGTATGGCCTTTAAAATGCACGGCCGCGTGGGTGATTCGCCTATTATTGGAGCTGGATTGTATGTGGATGGAGAAGTTGGAGCCGCTACTGCCACCGGTCATGGAGAAGAAGTGATTCGTATTGCCGGTTGTCATTTGGTAGTAGAACTCATGCGCCAAGGAAGAACGCCCGAAGAAGCCTGTAAAGAAGCCGTTGAGCGTGTTTACAAGAAGCAACAACATCGCATCAAAGACATTCAAGTAGGATTCATTGCCCTCAACACCGCTGGACAATATGGCGCCTATTGTGTGCAGCCCGGATTCAATTATGCCGTGCACGATTTAAGTGGCAATCGCTTGATAGATGCGGGAAGTCGAATTTGATTTAGGGTTCGAAAAATCCTGCTGATTGCTTGGGAGAACCATCCCAATTCAACACACTCCAGGACATCACCGGAGCAACTTCATTCAATTGCCAAAAGAGTGTTCCCATACAATACGGAGCTGCCTTTTTGTGCGCCTTGCTGGCAGCAGTATACACCTGCTTTTGCAAAAATTGAGAAGAGTTAATTATTTCTTGATTGGTTGTATGAGGCAATGCGTTTTCGTCGAGGAAGCGAATGAGCAAGTCGATGCCTTTGTAGCTTTTTACTAAATCGCGCAAGTCAATCTCATTCACTCGTTTCCCATGAGCTTCCTCTAATACTTCAATGGACGGAAATGAGGGGAATCCATATTCACTCATAAAACGAGGAATGCGTGTAAGCACCGAATCCACGGGATATTCGCCGTGCCATACCGACCAATCGTGATTGTCGCCGGTTCTCAATTCCGACACTTTTCCCCAATTGGAAACAGGCGTGGATGGGAGATAAGGGATTTCGAGAGCGGTTTGACGAAGGATTTCAGGAAGAAAACTTTCAAAGAAAAAGACGTAGTCGTGATCCAACATGCTCTTTTGAGGGACTTTATACTTGTAGGTTGTTTCCCATCCCCAGTTTTTTCGTCCCACGTTGATTTCATTGTTTCCACACCAAAGCGCCAAACTTGGATGCTTCACCAAGCGCTCTGATTGATAGACGATTTCTTGCTTCACGTTATTCAGAAAGTCATCATCCGCCGGATAATAGGAACAGGCAAACATGGCATCTTGCCAAATCATTACTCCGTGTTCATCTGCCCAATTAAAAAAGGCTTCAGGCAAATACGTTCCGCCGCCCCAAATGCGCAACATATTGAATCCAGCCGATTGCACATACTGCAACTCCTTCACGGATAAGCCAGCAATTCGATCTCCTTCAAACGCCTCGTTCGGCATCACCACATTGGCGCCATGGGCAAAAACAGGCTCGTAATTCACCTTAAACGTAAAGGAAACTCCTGCAGAATCGGACTGTTGCTCAAGATCCATCATTCGGACTCCAAAGCAAAACGATTGCTTATCTGCTACGTTTTTATCAAACCAACATTGCGTAGTATACAATTGCGGCCCTTCTTTCATTCCGATAGGCCACCACAATTTTGCCTTCGGGATTTGCACGTGAATGAGCGTATCGAATGCGCCACGTTTTAATTGAATGTGCTCGGTTAATGTATCGATTTGAAGATGCAGTACTTGCGTTTTCTTGGCAGCAATTCCCTTGAGGTGAATGTTTAGTTGCGCGTTTCCATAGGCAATCGATCTTGTTTCTACACGCAATGATTGTACTTCCTGTGGAGCATGCACGATGAGTTGAGGCAATACACGAAAGCCTGTATAGATTTCGGGATAGCAAAAATCCCAACCAAACTCCTGCTGTGGCTGACGAATAAAGGGAGCCGTTTTGATGGAATCGACTTGGTTTCCGGCGGGCATAGGAAAATTCCGTCGTGTGAGCTCTTCTACTTCTTCGCGGGGAGGACGGAATTGTATGCGTATGACATTATGTTTTTTAAGCAGTCGTTTGGGAAGCGGAAAAGACCAGAGGCGAAAAGCATTGTTGGTCTCGCCCAGGAGCTGATCGTTGAGATAAATGCGTGTGAATGTTTGCAGGTAATTGAATTGCAACTCGAGGTTTTTACGCTGCTTAGGTGCTTCAAACGAACAAGAAATTTCGAGCGGTAAAGATGCTATCGAATCGTGATAGGCGATACTTTCTTTGGAAAATCGGAGTCGAAGTTTGGGCTGTTGAACCGAAGCGTGGAGGCGAGCTAAATCAATTAAATTGAGTGCTCCTTGAAACGGAATTTCAGTTGAAGAGATGTTTGCGCGCAAGTTCCATTGTTTCAACAGAAGCGTATCTGCTGAAAAGGCAAAAAAGGGGAATAACAGAAATATTAGTGCGAGGTAGCGCATTGTTGCAAAACAGATTTCATTTCGGAAATTTTCTCTGCGCTAGCTACTTGAATAGCAAACTCATCTATATCACCTTCCTTTCCCATTAGTATTTCTGGATTGCGGAAGTTCATATTAGAATCTTTAAACGAGGATGCTGATGCGTGAAAATGACGAATGCCCGCTTTCCACAATTCAGGGATTTGTGCTGCATTAACACCGCTTCCCGCCATGATTTGTGTGCGTTTTTCCGCTTGACTCACCAACTTTTTCAAAACCGAAATCCCTTCTATTGCCGTGTTCGCAGCACCCGAACTCAACACACGAGCCACACCTAAATCGATTAATTCCTGTAGCGTCTCGAAAGGATTATAACTCATGTCGATAGCACGATGCACACAGAATTCCATTTCGCCAGCAGCATCTTTCAAAAGTTTCATGCGCGCTAAATCGAGTCGGCCGTTTGGCAATAAAATACCCGTTACCACTCCAGGAACACCTTGATTTTTCATGCTTTCGAGATCAATCAACATTTCTTGAAACTCAAAATCTGAATAACAAAAATCACCACCACGAGGACGAAGAATAGGAAATACCTGTATGTTCTTGCATTCCAAGGCTAGTATAATGGCACCAAAAGACGGAGTTGTTCCACCTTCCAGTCTTCCCGCGCACAATTCAACACGATCAGCACCAGCAGCTTCGGCGATTAGAACGGTTTCGAGGGAATAGGCGCATATTTCGAGGGAATGGTTTTTCATGGTGCAGCAAGTTAGGAAAAGTGCTTTGGTCTCTGACAAATAGCGAAAGGCCTAAGTCTCTATAGGAGCACTCGCTTATTTGATGTGCATAATTCAACTTTTCATTAATACATTTGAAGCATGAAAAGAATCCCCTTTCTAATTCTACTAGTGACATTTTCTTTTGTTTCATGTAACAAAGACGATGGATCAGAAGAGCCCAAGCCAACAGAATTTACATACACAGCTAGCGATTCATTGATATTTGAACATAGCGGATCATTGCCTTATGCCGTTGCTGTTCAAAGTAGTTCTGGAAAAGGATTTATCTCCAGTTTTTCCGGCATGTTTGATTCGTTTTCGAATGGTGGAACTACATTAAGCATTCCTTCTAACGAAAGCCGGTCGTTTAACATTTCGTTTAATCAGTTTGGCGTAAATCCCGGTGTTTATCCATGCACACTATCGGTTGCTGTACCAAATGAGAACAATGCATTAAAAACGAAGATTGTTCAAATGGTTTACCGTCCAAACTGTGGGTATGCATTTAGAAACTATACCATTGGACAAATCACCTTTATCAGCAATGGGACTTTGTTGACTAAGAACATTACATGTGCCTACAATTCATTGGGCCAATTAGTGGTTTCGGGCTTAACCACATTTGATGTAGTACTCAACTTCAACTGTGAAAATAACACAGTAATAATGGAGCCTGAAGTGATTAATGGTTTCTTAACGACAGGTAACGGACAAATTGAAGGAACCGAAATTGCTCTTCAGATGTATAGTGATGGTGTGTTGCACTCCAACTCGCGAATCAAGTTCTGAGTTGTATTAGAAGTTTCATTTAGTAACAATCTTTTAGATTGCAATAAAATGCTGCGGCAGGGAATGAAGCGGAAACCCCGCAGTATATGCCAAAGCGAAGCAGCGGCAAATACGAGGAGTTGCAGCGTAATGCCCGGTTTAGCCGCCATCAAGGCGAAGAAACACCAGAGAACTAAATGAATTCGTTTGTGCTTTTGGGAGCGTGTTGGTTAGAGAAATACCAGTCGAACGTGCGTTTAACTCCTTCTTGAAGATTTACTTTAGGTTGATATCCCAAAGCTGCGACCTTCGAAATATCAGGGCAACGACGAGAAACAGAACCGGAAGTAATCGGCAAGTGGTTTAATGAATAGCGTGTTTGAACGTTTGAGAAAACCGAATCAACAACTTGCTTGATAGATACTTCTTCTGGATTTCCAAGGTGGTAAATGTTGCGATGAGAACCATGGTGATACATCACCCAAAAGGCTTCGATTAAATCATCGATATAACAAAAAGCTCTGGTTTCGCTTCCATCTCCTTGAATATCGAACTGAATTTGATCACCCTTTTGATTT
Source organism: Flavobacteriales bacterium (assembly GCA_044358335.1). Classification (GTDB taxonomy): domain Bacteria; phylum Bacteroidota; class Bacteroidia; order M30B66; family M30B66; genus CALQRR01. Next base: position 18,260 of record JBIKOC010000001.1, read on the forward strand.
TCAATTTCCTCCAAAGCACGAATGATGAATTGGGGAATAACGTGCTTGGTTCCCATATCGGGACCGTAAATATTGTGCGGACGAAATACCTGAAGCTTTTCGAAATGTTCCCGGTAAAAATTCATCGCAAGTACTTCCGAAATTAATTTACTAGCACCATACGAATAGCGTGGATTGAGCGGATCTGGAACTTTTAAAATAACCGATTCGGGCGTAGGGATTTGTTCTGGATCTTGATAGGCTTCGGCACTAGATGCAACTACAAGTTCTTTGATATTATTGGCTTTACACGCATCCAATACGTTAAACATTCCTTTTATTCCCACTTCCAAAATCACATCTGGAATCTTGTAGAAATTTTCGGTTCCGTTGATTGCCGCTAAATGAAAAATAGCCTGACATCCTTTGGTGGCCTCTGTTAGCGCTTTTAAATCTAGAATGTCGACTTGTGCTAGAGTGATATTTTCAACCCCATCCAACCGGGCTGGTGTACCACGCATGAAATTGTCGATTACAACTACATGATAACCAGCACCAGCAAAACGCCGAACCAAATAAGCTCCAATAAATCCTGCGCCACCGGTAATGGCTACTGTCTTTTTATTCATGATGTAAATTTAAATCTGACGTAAAAAAGCCGTGTGGTTTCCTAGAACAATATAGCGATCCTTGTATGCTTCGCGATCAAATGCATTGAAGCTATTCCAATAATCGTAAACAAGTAACGATGTACTATTTTGATCGAAAATCTGCGGCCAAGGTGCTTTTTTGAAAATAGGATGATTGTTCGTTATCACAATCAAGGTGTTTCTTGATGCAGCCTCTGTTAATGAAGACTCATACTGAAGACCTAGCCCTTCGATTGATTTCTGATTTAACTGTGGATCAAAGCCTGAAAATTTTGCCTGTGGATATCGTTGCTTTAATTCGGCAATAATATCGAGCGCCATGGAACCACGCAAATCGTCCGTTTCTGGGTATCCTTTAAAGGTAAGTCCAGCAATGAGAATATTTTGGGGAATGCTATTGTTCTTCTTCTGGTATGCTTCTACAATAAAATCGACCGTTTCAACAGGCTGACGTTCGTTTACCAAGCGAGCCGATTTAGTTACCTCAAGCTCATTTAACCCGTAAAGCTTAGCACTTTGATTGAGAATGTGTGGATCTTTCTCCAAACACGGACCACCAACCAATCCCGGCAAAGCCACGTTGGTTCTAGGATAGCCAAGCTTTCCTCCATTGATTACTTCATACGCATTGATACCTGCAGCATCACAAATTCGAGCAACCTCATTTCCAAAAGAGAAAATTACATCTCGGTATGTATTATCAACGAGTTTTATTAATTCGGCCGTTTCGAGCGTAGAAACCTTTATCGTTGTTGGTGTAAGACGACCGAATAGCACGGCACAACGCTCGCGAGTTTCGAGATCGTCGGAACCAATGATTTGAGGGAGATAATGAAGTTCCTTCAGAGCCGATCCTTCCAATGTACGTTCAGGACAAACTGCTATTTGATATTTAAAACCTGTTTGATCAAGGATTGGAGAAATAATTTTCCGAGCAGTTCCCAAACGAACAGTCGATCGAAGTATTACTAAATCACCGTCAGCCATCGTAGCAGCTATTTCACGAGTGGCGTTCTCAATCATATCGAGCCGGATTTTATCATCCGCCCCAAGAGGTGTCCCAACAGTAATTATGTAAACACTTGGCTTAAATGGCAAGCCTTGCAGTGTTTGCGAAAATGTAAATCGCTGTTTCTTTAAGGCGGATTTTATTTCCGACTCAAGACCTTCTTCAAAAAATGTGGGGTTTCCGAGCGTTAGTTGATCGAGTACGTCTTTTCGAACTTCTAAACCGTGCACTTGATAGTCGGCATTTGCAAGACTAACGGCGAGCGTTAATCCAACATATCCCAAGCCCAATACACAAATGTTTTCCTGATTCAATTTTCCTAATTTTGATGCAAAGAAACAATACAATTTCAATTTGTAAAGAATTCGCTATTTGAATAATAAATCAGCTTGATTGCTTTTGGAAAAAACTCCTAAATACTTTTTTCCTTCCTATTTCTAATTCAAATTCGAATCTCATTCATTTTACTACTTATCATGAATTTGAAAGTGGAAGCACTTAATTTTCGACCCTTTTCAACCCAAATGACCCATTTCTTCTCCTCCTTACTTTTCATTCTTACTTTCCATTCTGTTTTTGCTCAATATACACCGGCCAAACTCGTCAACCCTATGGTTGGAACGGGAGGGCATGGACATACTTTTCCGGGTGCAACAGTACCTTTTGGGATGGTGCAACTTAGCCCAGACACACGTGTAGATGGAAGTTGGGATGGTTGTGGCGGCTATCATTATAACGATTCGTTGATTTATGGATTTTCGCATACTCACCTAAGCGGTACAGGCTGCTCCGATTATGGAGATATTTTGCTCATGCCTTTGAAGAGCCGTCCCGATCTAACGAAGAAGCAATTTGCCAGCAGCTTTTCTCACAAGGCCGAACAGGCTGGAGCTGGCTGGTATGAGGTTGTTTTACGTGATCAACAAATTCGCGCTGAACTAACCACTAGTACTCGTGTAGGATTTCATCGCTATACTTTTCCGGGGAAGAATGGTTTTGTTTTACTCGACTTGCTTCACCGTGATGAATTATTGGAGGGTAAAGTGGAAAAGGTAGATGATTACACCATTCGTGGAATGCGTCGCAGTAAGGCTTGGGCTCAGGATCAGATAATTTATTTCGAAATCGTATTCTCGCAAAAAATTTCTGCTATCGAAGAAAGTTCAAACAGTACTCAAGGCGATTTGCGAACGGCTATTCAATTCGAAAACATGAGTAGCAATATGCTCGAAGTAAAAGTGGGTGTTTCGTTTAGCTCTTTAGAAGGTGCTCACCTCAACCTAAATAGTGAAGCAACAAATACCAACTTCGATTTAGCTAAAGAAAGAGCGATCAAATACTGGGAAACAGAATTGGGACGCATTCAAATCAAAGGTGGAACTACCGAACAAAAGAAGATCTTTTACACGGCGCTTTATCATACCCTGATTCAACCCAACACCGCAAGTGATGTGGATGGTTCTTACCGAGGAATGGATAAGAAAGTCCATAAGGCTGAGGGTTTTACGTACTATTCCGTTTTCTCTCTTTGGGACACGTTTCGCGCCGCACATCCGCTTTACTCGATTCTTTATCCGGAACGAAGTCGTGATTTTATTCAAACTTTTTTGCGCATGTATCAAGAAGGCGGAAGATTACCTGTGTGGGAACTTGCCTCCAACGAAACCGATTGCATGATTGGCTATCACAGCGTAAGTGTAATGGTGGATGCGTATTTCAAAGGCATTAAAGGTTTCGATACACAACTCGCATTGGAAGCTATGCAGAAAAGCGCCACATGGAATCATTTGGGTTTGCCAGCCTATATGGATCATGGCTTTTTATCGGTGGATGATGAGCATGAAAGTGTTTCTAAAACGCTCGAATATGCTTACGACGATTGGTGTATTGCTCGATTTGCAGAAGAGCTAAAAAAACAAGATGTGTTCTCAACTTATGCTACTCGATCTAAAAATTGGAAGAATTTATTTGAATCCAAGACAGGATTTATGCGTCCCAAAAAGAACGGAGCATGGCTTTCTCCTTTCGATCCGAGGGAAGTAAACAATCACTTCACCGAAGCCAACTCTTGGCAATACAGCTTCTTCGTTCCTCAGGATATATATGGCTTAGCTCAAGCTCACGGCGGACAAGACATTCTCATAAAACGATTGACCGGATTATTCGAAGCCGATTCGAAAACAACAGGTCGCACACAAAGCGATATTACCGGTTTAATTGGTCAATATGCGCACGGCAACGAACCGAGTCACCACATGGCCTGGATGTTTAGCGCAATTGGCGAACCTCGCTTATCTCAGCAATACGTGAGACGAATCTTAAAAGAGATGTATCACAATGCTCCGGATGGCTTATCGGGTAACGAAGACTGTGGACAGATGAGCGCTTGGTATGTGTTTGCTGCAATGGGCTTTTATCCTGTTTGTCCGGGCAACCCGAATTATGTGGTAGGAGCACCACTGTTCGATGAAATCAAAATCACTCCAGTTAACGGAAAACTCTTTAGTATCAAGGCTCCTGGGGCAAGTAAAAACGAATACACCATAGCGGTAGAAGGCAAGCAAGACTACTGGTTCAACCACAGCAGCATTCTTAATGGAGAGTCTATTTCACTCAGCATGGGTAAAGTTGCTCCCCAAAAACAAACCTTGCAGCAAATTCCTTTTACTTACGATTGGTCGTCTATAAAAACAGTTCAAGTTCCCGTATTTTCTACTGCTCAACAAGTGTTTCGAGATAGTGTATTGGTTAAAATAGAATCGATCGCGACGGGAGCTAAAGTCTATTATACCCTGAATGGCGAAAATCCTAGCTCTCTATCTCCAATTGCTACAGATCCAATACTAATCCGAAATAGCAGTCAATTAAAAGCAATCGCTATTAAAGATGGAATTAGCAGTCCAGAAAATACTGCGGCATACCACAAGATTCCACATAACTGGACGGTGAAGATTAATTCTTCTTACAATCCACAGTATTCTGCCGGAGGCGATCAAGGAATCATCGATGGATTATTTGCTGATGAAAACTGGCGCAAAGGTGGATGGCAAGGCTATCAAGGGCAAGATTTTGAATGCGTAGTGGATTTGCAAAAAACTTCTGAAATATCGACGATTGGAGCTTCCTTCTTGCAAGATTCACGCAGCTGGATTTTATTCCCAACAGAAGTACGATTTGAATATTCCTTGGATGGAATTTCATTTATTCCGTTTGTCACCGACAGCAATTTCATCGACCCAAAAGACACTAAAGTTCAACTCCAAAAGTTCGAAGAAAAACGTTCATTTGTGACAAATGAGAAAAACGAGCCCATGACGATACCTCAGCCAACTGCCATGCGTTACATACGTGTAAAAGCAAAAAACTTTGGTGCACTTCCCGAATGGCATCAAGGCGCTGGTGGGGAAGCGTTTATTTTCATTGATGAGATTTGGGCGAGGTAGAGGCAGTGGTTAAATATGCCCTTGTTATCTGACATAAATTGTGAACCATTGCCCTTGCTATCTTACAAATAAGATGTTGCACATACGTCTGAAAGGGCTTAAGTTACTTGAATAACGGCGGATAAAGAACGGCTGCAAACCATTCGTGATTCTAGGCGCTCGACAAGTGGGTAAACTAACCCTCGGGCGGGCGCTTCTTTGTTCACCGCATGCTTATTTTGAAGCAAAACTTTAAAAGAACAGAACAGCTCAATCCTTTATACACCTTACCGACATCCCATATTTTTTGGAGTTAATGCCTCTAAATATGAAATCTGAGATATAATATGCTCTCCACCAAATTGGACTTGGTGTCGCATCATCACTTAAAGAAGATGTCCACCAAAACCCATTTTGAAATGTCCAATTAAATCCATCTAAAGGACGGATGGCGCCTCCAGGCAACCCATTAAAACCGCTTGAGTTAGTTGCTCCTGTATTCGGACTTTGCCAATATTCATTTCCAGCCATTTTCAATTTGCCACCAGCAACTGTGTCTCCACCCAAATAATTAACAAGTTCGGTCCATTCAGAGTCGGTAGGTACATGCGAACCTATTGGACATAAAACTCTAGGATCTTCAACTGTATACCAATTATACAAAAAACCAATAGCATAGCCCAATGCAACATCGTTACTATTTGGATATTGTCGGGCGGGAGTTGTTGCAGAGTTCCAGGTGGTTTGATTAAGCACATAAGGAATTTCGCTTCCATCAACGAACTTCGTTGTTTTTAAATTCTCCCTGAACCAACATTGATTCCCGATTTCAACCAAAGTATAAACGTTCCCTTCTACATCTGTAATTGTATCTATTCCGCCGCACGGGGCAACTGCAGTGGTGTTAAATGTTACATTGTTTATCTCTCCCAAAGAATGTGATTCATTCGAACCACTCTGCAGTATGACCTCCATTTGATTGGTCGTTGAATTAAACCGAATGCTGTCGATTTGATTGATCAAGTTCGAAACGGTTCCACTATTATTATTAATGTTTTGTTGCGTTTGTGCAAATCCGTTTAACGCGATCAAAACCGAAAGAAGCGAGTATAATATTCTCATGGATATTAATTTACAATGAATGATTTGGTCCAAGTTCTCTGCTCTCCTTTAACTTTACATACATAAACTCCAGCTGGTAATGGTGTGTTCAAGGAATAGGTTTGCTTTCCATCATTTATACCAGAATAAATCTTTTTAATCTCTTGTCCTAATAAATCGAAAACACTAATTGAAACAAATTGATTATCATTGGCTAAAAGGGAAATAGATACTTGCCCATTCGATGGATTAGGGTATATTTCTATTTGATTAGTTTCTTTTTCTTCTGTTTGAGGGTTTAGAGTAACATTGTCAAATCGATAATTGTTAATATCACTTATTAACCAGCTCAAAGAATTTCCATCGGTCTTATACAAAATCATGGTTTGACTATCAAACTTAATGCTCTGTATTTCAAGAACTGGTAAAGTTGAAACCTCGCTGTTATTCAACGTTAACACAAATTGATATTGTGCTTCTATCGTATTTACTAAAAACAACAAACTTCCGAAAATGAATTTTGTAAGTAGTTTCATAATTGTTACCTATTGATTCTTTACTGATAAAGAAATGATAATTAGTCTTTTTTTCAAATAGGTGGCATTATTTAATTTTTAAAAAACCTAAATAGAATAAATTTTTTTAATCCTAAAGAGGTAAAACATACTGTGTTGTGGGCAGTCTATTAACAATTTACACCAGAATTGCCTAAAAGAATAGAGCGCTATATTTCATAAATCAATGCATCATATTTCTGAACATTTATTAACTATCAAAAAACTTTGTCGTTAGCCAACAAACAATGTAAATTGGTACGATTATGATAGTGCAACGTGGCTTTTCGATTTTATCAAAATGGAAATAACGTATTTCAAACACTCTGTTTATTGGCTGATTGCGGCAATGTTGGCATCGGTTAATATGCAGGCTCAAACGAGTCTCTGGCTCTTAAAAATAGGCGAAGACTCTGTGATACGAGTTCGTCCAAATAACGACTTCTACGACCGAGAAGACTCGTTTAATGGAACGTATTGGAATGAAGGAAGTCGCACCCGTTTCAACTTCCCTTATGGTACACGAAAATTTCGGACAGGATTATACCGTGGCTGGACCACTTCCAAGGAATTTCAATTCATGGATGCCCAAGGAAATCACATCAACGATAGTGCGATTTGGGCAATGGGTCAAATTCAAGATTTCAAACCAATAGGCATCTGGCGCAAATACCACCTGAACGGAAAAGTCGCTCTAGAACGCGAGTATTGCAATGGAATACCTTGTGGGAAAATCTCGCTTTTCTATGAAAACGGACAAGTGAAAACGAGTGGCGAAGTGGATACGAATGCCTATCCACATGGAACCTGGAAAGCCTGGTTTGAAAACGGAAGGCCTAAATGGGAAATAGCATTCGAGCATGGAATAACCAAGGGCTGGTCGACACATTACAATGAAACCGGTTTGATAAGTAAAGTGCATTTCACCAGTGGGCAATGGGCAAATAATTACGATGAGATGCAGCTTTTTTATCCAGAAACGGGTATGATGAAAGCAAGGATGGGCCTAAGAAATGCTCGTCCAATTATGATTGACGCGTGGGATGAGAAAGACAATCAAACCCTCAGTAATGGCAATGGATTTATACGTGGAGAATACACTCAAATAGAAAGAGGGAAGATTGAAGCACGCATCATCAATGGTGAAATGCGAAGTGATTGCAAGCGTTATTATGATGTTGAAGGAAAAAAGCTGCGCTCGGATGTTAGAGAAGATTCGCTCGTTCCCGGCCTACTTCATTCAACAGGCTATTACGAAAATGGTGTAATGAATTTCAAATTCAGCTATCGATATGCTGATGTAACATCAAGAGGTGATATAACCCGCGAAGGTCCGGCGATATACTACCATCCAAATGGTCAATTGTCACATAGTCTTTCGTTTGAACAGGATGCCGCTGTTGGCTTTTTCAAGCAATGGAATGAGAAAGGAATTTTGGTGGCCGAAGTCGTCTTCACCCAACATTTCGATAGCACGTTTTCGTATGTAAAGTCGATTGATGATATGTTTATGAGTGTTTCGGGTGTTCCCGATGGAACTTGGAAACACTGGAGCAATAATGGTGTAATAATCTCGGAATCTGCTTATAGTAAAGGCTTGCGTCATGGAAAATGGAGAACTTTTCATGAAAATGGCCAGCTAAAAACACAGCGCGAATACCGAAATGACGAGCCATTAAATGAAGAAATACACTTCGACATCAACGGGAAGAAAATCAAACAGAAGAAAGAGAAATGCCCAAGCCAGAACTGGGGCAGTAGCTATATCTGTTCAGAACATGGACTCGTTTCGGTTACTGACGATTTAGGAGTTTGTTCAAACTGCAGAAAAGGCACCAGTAGTGGTATGTATGGACTTTGTGCACACTGTGCCTGTAAATTAGGGCGTTGCCAAATGTGTGGGCGGAAATATTAACGTGTCGTTCATTTCGATTCGGGCAAAAGCAATAGCTGAATTTTCCTACTCAATCGTTGTTCAATCCATACATAACTTAAATACGACACTAACACGATAACTAGAAGTACGATTAGAAAATATATCCAGCCTTCAAGAACGGTTTGAACACCTAAAGTTCGCAATGCCCTAGGCAAATAGGTGAGAACAAGTGGATGAATGAGATAGAGTGAGAAAGAACAATTTCCTATTATTAAAAGTGATTTAGGTATCGAGTAAGATTTGAGTTTATTCCGCTGCAATAGCGCAAACAAAAGAAATCCACACGTTAACAAATGATTGTACCAGCCCGGTAGCAATTGAATTATTCTAAAATAACTGAGGATAAATACCGACACAGCTAACAATACATTAGCATTAGCCCAACACAATGATGTTGGTTTTATTCGGCTATTATATAGGACACCTAGCCCAATTCCAGCAACAAAAAACAATAATATTGGATTGGTTATTAGATTCAAGTATCCTGTAGCAAAACCATAACATTCAGAGAGATTAAACATCACATATCCATTATTAATCAGAGGGATTAATAGTGTTGATCCGAACATCCAAGCTCCAAGTATATACCATCGCCCCTTGGGAATTAAAATGGAAAAACCGATTAATAAATAAAAATACACTTCGTAATTCAACGACCATCCAACTGCCAAAGGAGGCATTCCATAAGATGGTCCAATCAAACTAACAGAAGTTGGATAAAAGAAAAATGCGGGCAATAAAAAGCATGGATGTTCTACAAAATAATAATGCGCATTACCAAGCAAAAACACATAAAGCAAGGTCATAAAATAGTATAGAGGAAGAATTCGAATGAGCCGTTTCAATAAGAACTCTTTAACATTCTTCCAACTCGGTTGGACCAAATGAGTAGTGTGATACATGATAAACCCACTAATCATAAAAAACATTGGAACTCCAATCGACCCATTTCCAAACAAAAATTTTCCCCAATCACCTTGTTTGAGGATGCCCTTCATATGAAAGAAACACACTAGCAAAGCTGCTAAGGCCCGAAAGAATTGAATGATATCGAGTTTAGGTTTCATCTCATTTAATTGGCGGCAACATTACGAAGCATTTTGCTTTATTAATGCGTATTTTCTTGAAAATGAATCGTGCGTAAAATTTAATTCTTCGCTGCATTTATTAATGCTTTCTAGAAGAAATTATCGACCGAGTTCTTCCTATTTTTGCTCCAGTTATGGGACTTAAATCATTCTTCGCCAAACCGCTAGCATCACTTATAGCACGACAAGTGCGCAATTGGAGCAATAATCCTGTTGAGACACAGGAAAAAGTGTTTCAACAACTCATTGCTGGAGCTCGGGATACTGCTTTTGGAAAAGATCACGATTTTGCCAAAATCCGTAATTATGAAGACTTCAAAACCAAGGTTCCTGTTCGGGATTACGAAGGACTAAAAACCTACATCGACCGCGCTACCAAAGGAGAAGCAAACGTATTGTGGAAAGGAAAGCCAATCTATTTCTGCAAAACTTCTGGCACTACGTCTGG
>JBIKOC010000025.1:0-9209 GCA_044358335.1 Flavobacteriales bacterium
ATGTAATTTATTTCGATATAAAAAAAAGCTCCAAACAGATCGTATCAATTATATATGTTTATTCGAATTCCATAGAACTAATCCTATTTAAATGACAGATTTCCCCTATCTCGCCCGCTACAAAGAAGAAAACCGCTTGCTTATGCAGAATAAAGTTCCTGCAAACAGCATGGTCTTTTTGGGTGATTCCATTACTGAATTTTGGTCTTTTGAATACCCTGATTTTTTCCATCATTCCAACTTCGTAAATAGAGGAATACGCGGACAAACAACACCTCAAATATTAGGTCGTTTTGAGCAGGATGTTATTCAATTAAAACCCGAATCAGTTCATCTGTTAGCGGGTACAAATGATATAGCAGGAAATACGGGTTTGATGACGTTAGAAATGACGCAACAGAACATTCTCCAAATGGCTAATCAAGCCACCAATGCAGGCATTCAAGTATTAATTGGTTCAATTTTACCCGCATGTCTATATCCTTGGAGACCGGGAATAAAGCCAGCTGAATTAATTCAAGAATTAAATCAATGGATTCAAGCTACTTCCTTACAAAATAATTGGAAATACATAGATTATTATTCTGCTATGGTGGATGAATCAGGCTGCATGAATCCTTTATATTCTGAAGATGGCGTTCACCCTAACAGAAGCGGATATGAATGCATGGTAGATGTCTTTCATTTAACCATAGGACAATTTGAAGCTTAATCATGTCATTCATTTTTGATAAATTTATCCAAACGAAATTTCATGAAGCATTTATTTGTTTCCTTATTCATTTGCCACCTTTTTACATCTTGCCGTAAAAACGAGGTGATTATTGGTCCACCCGCTTGCTTAAGTGATCAAATAACCGAATTTTTAAAAGGTGCTTGTCCGTATGGAAATTCTGTGGCTAAATACAAATTTCAAAATGAAATTGTATATGTTTTGATTCCAGGGACATGTGGTGCAGATATGCAAACAATTGTATTAAATGAACAATGCCAGCAACTTGGAACTTTAGGTGGTATTAGTGGGAATAACCAAATAAATGGCGTTGACTTTTATGCTAACGCTCAGTACGTGGAAGGAATTTGGTATGGTTAATTCCATATAAATGCACTATGTGACAATTATCACATTTTATATTAGTATTAATCGATTCATTTGTTAAAAAAACACATGAATCGCTTCCTACTACTAATTTTATTATTCTTAACTCAATTTAGTTTTGCTCAAATTGAGAACTACTCATTAAAGATTGAACCGATTGAAATTCCTGGAGTTCAAGGCTTACAGTCGTTTGCTTTTGGGCAGCATTCTGGCAAATGGTTAATAGTAGGTGGTCGATTAGATGGTTTACATCGTCGCCAACCATGGGCAACTTTCGATAGCGCTGGAAATAACATTAGCATTAGTGTGATAGATCCGGTTCTTCAACAAGTTTGGTCTGCCCCTTTAACTTCACTCCCAATTAGTATTCGTGAACAGCTTAGTTCTACTAATCCTAACTTTTTCCAAGATGGAAATACCCTTTATTATATGGGTGGATACGGTTATAGTTCGTCTGCAGGTGATCACATTACCTATAATAAATTAACAGCGATTGATGTTCAAGAAACCATAAATGCCATCCTATCTGGAACTTCTTTTGAAAACTATTTTAGTCAAGTTGCTGATGAGGATTTTGCAGTAAGTGGAGGTCATTTAGAGAAGATTTATTCGACCTTTTATCTTGTTGGGGGACATCGTTTTGAAGGACGCTATAATCCCATGAACAATCCAACTTTTACGCAAGCATATACCAATCAGATAAGAAAATTTAACCTTCAAAAATCAGGAAATACTATACTGGTTGAAAAATTACCTTATATAACAGATGCCGAAAATCTACATCGGAGAGATTATAATGTTTCAGAACAAATACTACCTAATGGACAAGAAGGATTGATCGCGTTTTCGGGAGTGTTTAGACCTGACATCGATTTACCCTATTTGAACTGTGTTTCAATTGATTCATCAGGATACACCGTTAATCCAAATTTCTCTCAATACTATAATCATTATCATTGCGCGAGCTTGGGAATTTATGATAGTTTGAGAAATCAAATGCACACTTTCTTTTTTGGAGGAATTGCACAATATTATGACAGTATTGGAATTCTCACACAAAACAACAATGTTCCTTTTGTTAAAACTATTGCCCGTGTAACAGTTGATTCTACAGGCAATATGGCAGAATATAAATTACCTGTTGAAATGCCAGATTATTTGGGAGCAGGGGCTGAGTTTATTCCAAATCCTAATCTTCCTATTTACGAAAACAACGTAATTAAATTAAATAGTTGCCTTCAAGACACCATTCAACTTGGATATATTTTCGGAGGAATTGTTAGTACTGGTATGAATATTTTCTGGACGAATGATGGCTCTCAAAGTTCAGCTAGTAGCGACTTATACAAAGTCTCATTAATCAAGGATTATCCTAGTTCTATTCCAATATTAAATGCACAATGCAAGAGCAGTTTGAAAATGCAAGTGTATCCAAATCCAAGTAAAGGGAGAATCAGTGTTTATTTCACACTTAAACAAAAAGAGAATGTTCAAGTAACGATACAAGAAGTAAATGGTAAAATTATAGCGGATGTTGTTGAACGTAATCTAAATGCTGGAGAACAAACTCTTCGCTACTCGATTGATAAGAAGACGGTAGAAGCTGTCTATTTAGTGACATTAAAAACTTCAACTGAAACTATCACCCAACGTATTATTCTTGAACCTTAATCATAAAAACGATTCTGCAATCCGACGTGTTTCTGCGTCCGTTTTTACGTATTCCTCATACGTTGGTTTGGCAGTCCAGCTTACGGTTTGCATGCAATGTTCCAGTAAATCACTCATTGCCAGAAATCCAATTTTATCCTGCAAAAATGCAGCAACTGCAATTTCGTTAGCTGCATTTAAAATACAAGGCATCGTTCCTCCTTTTTGCATGGCTTCGTATGCTAAATCCAAATTACGAAACGTGCTACGATCAGGTTGTTCAAAGCTTAGAGAAGGATAATCAAGGAAGTTAAATCGAGGGTAATCGCTCTTCAAACGCTTGGGATAACCTAAAGCATATTGAATAGGCAATTTCATGTCGGGAAGTCCCATTTGAGCCTTCATCGAACCATCCTGAAATTGAACAATACTGTGGATGATCGATTGAGGATGAACGATTACATCAATTTGCTCCGGCTTGAGATTAAATAACCATTTAGCTTCAATTACTTCTAAACCTTTATTCATCAAGCTAGCCGAATCGATGGTTATTTTAGCACCCATGTCCCAATTCGGATGCTTCAATGCTTGAGCTTTCGTGGCAGTGGCCAAAAACTCACGGTCTTTTCCACGGAATGGTCCGCCAGAAGCAGTGAGGTAAATTTTCTCAATTGGATTTTCCCATTCACCTGCCAAACACTGAAAAATAGCCGAATGCTCTGAATCAACCGGATAAATATTCACTCCGTGTTGCTTTGCTAATGCAGTGACTAATTCACCAGCAACAACCAAGGTTTCTTTATTTGCTAATGCAATGTGTTTACCGGCACGAATGGCAGCTAACGTTGGGCGCAATCCAGCATATCCAACACAGGCAGTTAGAACTATCTGAGTGCTTTCCTGTTCCATCATTTGCACAATGGCATCGGCTCCACAATACACTTTCACCGGATAATTTTCCAAAGCAGATTTTACTTCATCGTACCTGTCTTCGTTACCAATGACAACCGTCCCAGGCAGAAATTCAACCGCTTGTGCAATGAGTAATGTAGCATTCGACTGTGCTGTTAAACAATCAATTTCAAAAACATCGGGATTTGCCCGAACTACATCAAGAGCCTGAGTACCAATAGAACCTGTTGAACCAAGAATGCTAATATGCTTTTTCACGAATACTACTTATGGGCACGAAGAACGAAAAAAAATAGGCTGCCTGGTAACTATTCGTATAATTATCGCTCTCAAGCCTGCTAAAACAAGTTTAAAATAACAAAAAGCAAACTAGAACGTTCCTGATTCAATTTTGAATTCATCCATTTCAACACAAGAATATTCTGCTTTACTACCATAAATTAAAAAACTTCATTAGATACTCGCATCTTCGCGACCGCAAATTTTACTTATGCTCCAACCCTTTAGAATTCTTCTCTTGCTATTCCTAATTTCGGGAATAGGATTTTCACTTCAAGCTCAAAATCTAAGTATCAGTGGCACACTTTCCGACACTAAATCGGGAGAACAGCTAATTGGAGCATTAGTAACTGTAAAAGAACTTCCCGGAACAGGTGTCGCAGCAAACAGCTATGGCTACTATTCTTTACAGCTCAAACCAGGAAAATATACCATAGTCTTCTCCTATATTGGATTCCAAACCCGAAATGAAACGGTCACGTTGATAGATAAAAACATCACACGTAACATTTCTTTAGAGCAAGTCGGACGCGACATTAAAGAAGTTGAAATTAAGGGTGAACGGCCTGATGAAAACCTCACACGTGTTCAAATGGGTGTGGAGAAATTATCGCCTCGTGAGATCAAAACTATACCCGTTTTATTTGGAGAACAAGATGTACTTAAAACATTGCAGTTGTTGCCTGGTGTTAAAGGTGCAGGAGAAGGAAATGCAGGATTTTATGTTCGAGGAGGAGCAGCCGATCAGAATTTAATATTATTGGATGAAGCACCTGTTTACAATGCCTCTCACTTACTTGGATTTTTCTCGGTTTTCAATTCCGATGCTATCAAAGATGTAACACTTTATAAGGGTGCAATGCCAGCAGAATTTGGTGGTCGTGTTGCTTCGGTGTTGGATGTGAAAATGAACGAAGGAAATCAAAAACGCATCAATGTATTGGGTGGTGTTGGCTTAATCTCATCCCGTTTAACAGTTGAAGCTCCTGTAGTGAAAGATAGAAGTTCGTTTATTGTTTCGGGAAGACGAACGTATGCCGATATGTTTCTAAAACTATCCAAAGACGATGATCTTAAAAAATCGAAGCTCTACTTTTATGATTTAAATGCCAAATTCAATTATAAAATAAACGACAAAAACCGCATTTATGTGAGTGGATATTTCGGTCGGGATAATTTCGGATTTTCTGATGTATTTAAATTTAGCTGGGGAAATGCTACTGCTACAGCCCGATGGAATCACCTATTTTCTGATAAATTATTTTCGAATACTTCTGCTATTTATAGCAATTACGATTATCAAATTTCTTTGACTGCGGGGGAAGATGAGGTGAATATTTCTTCCACGATTCGTGATATAAACTTAAAGCAGGACTACCAATATTTTGTCGATAATAGACATACCATTAAATTTGGTTGGAATAGTATTTATCACACATTTCTCCCCGGAAAAATTGATGCTACAGGAACTTTTAGTGGTGTGAGTTCAAATGAAAATCGCTATGCGTGGGAAAATGCCGTTTATGGTAGTGATGAGTGGAAAGTGAATGGAGTACTTAGTGTAAATTATGGATTACGAATAAGTGAGTTTAGTTACCTCGGTCCGGGAACTATTTATACGTATACAAAGGAAGGATATGTTGCAACAGATCGTTACGCGAAGCGTGGTGAATTCGTGAAAAACTATTTGAATGCAGAACCTCGCTTAAGTGCAAATTATCATCTTGACGAAAAACAAAGTATCAAAGGAGCTTATGCACGAACCGTTCAGAATCTGCATCTATTGTCCAATACAACTTCGGGGAACCCAACAGATATATGGGTTCCAAGCTCAAACAATGTGAAACCTGAATTATGTGATCAATATTCTGCTGGTTATTTCCGGAATTTTAAATCAAATATGTTTGAAGTATCTGCAGAGACCTATTATAAATGGATGCAGAATCAAATTGATTACCGAAATGGAGCTGAATTAACGTTTAATCAACAGGTAGAGGGCGAACTCGTTTATGGTGTTGGAAGAGCATACGGTCTCGAATTATTGATTCGTAAAAAAACAGGGAAATTCACGGGTTGGGTTGGATACACGCTTTCGCGCACCGAACGCAAGTTTGACGAAATTAATGAAGGTAAATATTTTGCTGCTCGACAAGATCGTACTCATGATGTTTCAATTGTAGCCATGTATAGTTTGAATAAAGAATTTTCGCTTTCTGCAAACTGGGTGTATTATACCGGAAATGCCGTGACTTTCCCAAGTGGCAAGTATCAGGTTGATGGTCAAACCGTGAATTATTACACCGAACGAAATGGCTATCGAATGCCAGCCTATCACCGTCTCGATTTAGGGATTACTTGGTATGTAAAAAGTACCGATACGTATGAATCGAATTGGAACTTCAGTATTTACAATGCATACGCTCGTCGTAACGCTTATACAATCAGCTTCCGCGATAGTGAAACAAATCCGGGTACTACCGAAGCAGTGAAACTTTCTTTATTCCGTATGGTGCCTTCTATTACTTATAATTTCCATTTCAAATGATTCGCTTAGTCCAATTTTTTCCCGTTATAATCTTGCTTCTAGTATTGTTTAGCAGTTGCGAACAGGTTATTGATTTGCCACTTCGCGATAGTGATGCACGTTTGGTTATTGAAGGAGGTATCACAGATGATTCAGGTTCATGTCGTGTAAGACTTTCACGTGTAGTAAATTATAATGCCAGCAATGATCCATCACTGGTTTCGGGCGCTAATGTTGTATTATTCGATAATGATTTACAGTATAGCTTAACTGAAGTGCAAACGGGACTTTATGCTAATCCACAACTAGTTGGAATCCCTGGTCATACCTATCGTTTAGAGGTAATGGTTGATGGCGAAAATTATTCATCAACAAGCTATATGCCTCTAAAAGTGGAAATCGACTCACTTACATTAGAAGAACAGTCTTTCTTTTTCGATACCGCTTTAGTTACCCATGTCCATTTTAAAGATCCTGCTGGACAAGAAAATTACTACCGATATCGCTCACGTATAGGCGATTTAATGAGCAAAGACATACAAGTAGATCGAGACTTATTTTTCGATGGACAGGATATAGATCAACCCTTGTTTGGAGGTGGAAGAAAGCCATTTCCAGGAGACACCATTTTCGTAGAGCTTTGGGGGATAGATAAAGGCGTTTATGAGTATTACAACACGCTCAATAGTATTCTTGGGGGAGCTGGTCCTTCGGTGGCTTCACCGGCAAATCCAACAAGTAATATTACTGGTGGTGCAATGGGCTATTTTTCGGCCTATACTATCTCCAGAAGCTGGATTATTCCTCCACTTTGACAAACGTTTCAATAAACAAACCTTTAGAAAAAGAAGTTAAATCTGAGCGATAATAGCATAATAAATTAAAGCGAAATAGTTCGTTATTCCAATGCTGTTGATGTTTGCTATTTGTTTTATACTGATGAAGATTTATTCAAAGCTAATGTGATAGCTTCTTAAACGCGCTAAACAATTCTATAAATTACTTCGTCCCACCTACAACCATTTCATCCCACGGACCAAATGTGTGTTGCTTAACTGAAAATGAATCGTTGAATGGTCCTTCGTAATAATCGATAGGTTTGGTTTTAAAATTTGGATAAGAAACACCGCCTCCTTTGGGTCTTGGATGCAACTCATTCGAATTAACAAAAGCAGCAACATCCAGCGCTTCCTGAATAGTTAAAGTAGGTTTATCCCATTTAATTGTCGTTGTTCGTGGCATGTTGTGATAAATAAATGATGCAGCCTTTAACACACGGTGCATACTTGAACCCATTTGATATGATTCCTTGCCCCAAAGTGGTGGATTTATATAGGTATGTTTATTTGTATCATAAACACCTTGTCCGTCGGCTAGATGGCACGATTGACAATGTTTTTCATAAACTTTTCTTCCAGCTTCGGGATTTGAAGCTTTCCCTTTGTGGTCGAGTTCTTTTAAACCATGGCCATAGTGTAATTCAGGATCGTAATTCTTTCCTAACCATTGAATGTATGACACAAAAGCTAACATTTCATAGGAATCAAGCGGCATTGGAGTACCATTATGTGGACGTTCGATGCAGTTATTTACCCGATCGGCAGAAGTAAGTACTTTATCCTCCCTAGCACGGTATTGTGGATACGCACGATGAGTATTGTATAAACTATTTCCAAATGTTTTAGCACCAGCATCTAAATGACAATTGGTGCAATTCATTTCATTTCCTAAATAATGCCCAGCTATACCATTAGGTCCAATATAATATGCGGTATTAATCATGAGCTTTGCCCCATACTTTACTGTTCGACCATATGTGTCATCTTTCAATTCACTCGTATCGGGTGGTTGATATTCGGTTAATGTATCTTTTGTAACTACTTCCTCGTTAGATGAATTACCTGAACAGGATGAAGAAAATAAAATCAGATTAATCAATACAATAGACAATATACCCAAAATAGAGAAATGCCTTTTGGTAAAGAATGCACTTACTTGTTTTACCATGATAGCGATCTTTTGAATCGAGTATTAGAAGCAGAAACTACATGAACAGCACTTACTGTTGAAAGATCAAAAGAATGAAAGAAGGTATCATCTGAATAAATCACATTCGATTGAATTGTTTTTTTAGAACCGTCTTTCAAAATAAATTCTATCGAATAAGTATCCTTTTCAGATCCTTCATTTGTGATTTCAATTCCTCCTTTAGATTTATTTAATGAAAAATAGTTAGGGTATAATGAAGATGTGTAATGACAACGATAAAATACTAAAGGCTCCCAAATACCTCTTTGATATACTTTCAAAATTATGTCTTGAATGATGCGATAATTATCTCGAGGATCAATTATGACTGTCCTCCCTTTTGCTCCATTACCAAGTAAAATATTTCCATCAGGAAGCTCTTCTGAAGAACCGAATTTTATAGCTCTACCATCATCGTTATTATCGAACAAACAACTAACATTTTTAACGATTCGTTCATTTAAACTACTGGTAGAGTGATCATTAATTATAACTAATGAAGAAAGAGCAGTAGAATCGGCCTCAATATTTGAATTATTAAAAACTAATAAATCTCCGGAAGAAGTCTTTTCAATAGAATGTTGTAAAGCAAAAGTATTAATTGAACTGATTTTTTGATTGGGTGACAATTTTGACCCAAAACTATCTATCACTTTACCTGTCGACTTGTCTATTTTTAAAATTAAACTAATGTTTTTCATTCCAAAATATATTTGA
>JBIKOC010000407.1:0-2637 GCA_044358335.1 Flavobacteriales bacterium
ACTTTGTCACTCCTATTAACAAGTTGAATGTATAATTACCTCTGTATTTGGTTTGTTTAGCATTGAAATCTTTAGCTATTTTACGAAGCTAAAAAGGATTATGATATTCCAAATTGTCATGACTGATTCACGGATTTGACATGAGTTGAAACTTTAATAAACAGTTAACGAATAAAGGCCCTACGTAAAATTAACATCATGAAGAAGCAAGACCAGGTTAAAATATTTATTGTTGAAGATGAGCCTTTCTTCGCAAATCTTATCAATTACGACCTAGAAGCGAACTACTATGATGGTATCAAAGTATTTTTCACGGGTGAAGAGTGCGTTGAAAACCTCAAACTTAAACCGAGAGTTGTTATACTTGACCACCGCTTACCAGGCATGTCAGGATTAGAAGTACTTCAAAAGATAAAGGCATTTGATCCCAATATCCATGTTATATTCTTATCTGGTCAAACAGGTGCCGATGTAGCTATTAGTGCCTTTAAAATGGGCGCTCACGACTTTATCGTTAAAAATGAAACTGCCTTTGATGAAGTAAGAGCTTTATTAAAGAAAATATTTGTTGAAAAAGAAGTGGCTGGAGCAGATTCCATTAAAGTAAAAAACTACCCTGGTAAAAACTAACGTAATATTTTCTCACTAAAAAGAAACCCTGAATAAAAAATATTCAGGGTTTCTTTTTTCCTTTAAGTAGTATTAAAAACAAAAGCCTCCTGAAATTAATCGGGAGGCTTTTGTTTTGATAAGTAGTTGATTAGTTCTTAATCACTTTCTCAATCACTTTATAACCATTTGCTTCGATTGAAATCATGTAGATTCCAGCAGGAAGCGAACTTAAGTCCATAGTGTGATTGACAAAAGAATTAGCTGAAGCATTTAATGCGTCAGAAACTACTGTACGCCCCATTAAATCAAATACACGGATTGAGTAGTTTTGATCAGTAGAAGCTGTTTCAATTTTAACATTCAAGATGTTGCTAGTTGGATTTGGAGCAATTCCAGCAAAGAACATAGAAGCATCTTCGTCAGGGAAATTGTTTTGATCGTATAGACCATATTTTCCATCATTAGCAAGTGCACAAGGATAAGCGTAAACACCATCTACGTCATATGCATCAGCACTTCCAGGGAAACGGCTAGATGATTTGATAGATTTATCAATGATTTTCAAATAACGAAGAGTACTAGCACCTCCTGAAGCTGGCATACCAGCAATTTCCAATTGACCATCACGGCAAAGACGACCAGAACCACCTAAATAAGCATCAGACGGCTCAGTTGAAGCAGCAGCTAAAAGAGTCCAAGAGATTCCATCATTAGATCCCCAGAATTCAGCAACTTCTGGATATCTATCGCAAGTTTGAGCAGCGTTATCTCCAAATGTTGTTTCAAATACTGTAATATCAGCACCTGGACGATCAAAAACAGTGTAATCGAAAGCTAATGTAATTTGACCTTCAGTTTCTGCTGTATTTGCTTTATCAAATCCTAAAGAAACGAATACTGGAGCTCCAGCAACATCACTTCCAGTTGTAGCACCAACAGCTTTATTAGGATCACGACGATTAAGTGCTGGCAAAGTTGCAGCATTCGCTTTAATTGAACCTTGAATAAAGTTTTGATAGCTATCAGCAAAACGTAAAGCTTCTGGCGATTTCAATGCCACATTACTTAAATAATTTGCCTTTACACCATCTACATCATATCCGTCAGCATTTGGAGCAAATGATGCGTTGTTTGATGAATCTTCAATACGAACAAATAATGCCCAAGGAAGATTATCCGGAAGTTCTACCCCAAAATTTTGACATTGGTTAGCAGCAACTTGAATCCAGTTACAACCATCTTGAGATACATAAACATTAGCTTGTTCTGGCCATGATGCACAGCTTGGTGTATTGTAAGATGTTTCATAGATTTCCAAATCTAATCCTTCACCACGACCAAATGGTTGATCAAATTGAAGATCAATAACTCCACCAAAGCCTAATGATACAAAATTATTTGTAGGACCTTGAACATCACTATTTTCAACAAATAATGCATTCAAAGGATTGTCACGTCCTACAGGGACGCCATTGCTGAGTCCGTCTTGTGTTGTACCAACTGCATAGTTTGCAATTGTTACTGGGTAAATTGGTTGAGCCATAACTTGCAAGAGTCCAGCACCAACTACCATAGCACTAGCCAAAAGTGGCTTTCTGAATTGGGTAATAGTTTTCATGTGGTATAGGTTAAAATGTAATCAAATGTATTGAAAACCAAATGAATCTTACAATAGCAAATACATGATTTTTATCATTATTCAAACATGCCACTATGGCAAAGTATATAATATAGATATTTATGTTACATTTAAGTAATATTATCTAACTTATAAATACATTATTTGTTATATGGTGACACTTATTTCTTACACTCCTATGTATTTTTAACCTCTTTTTAAACATATCAACACTATAAAATAAAAAAAGCCCAGCAAATGGCGCCGGGCTTTGTATTAAAAAAGATTGTATTCTTAGTTCTTGACCAATTTCATAGTTTCTTTTCCATGAACAGAATTAACTTCCAACAAATAAATACCAGATTGGAAATTAGATAAATCAATTGATTTCGCAACCTCTTGTGAAG
>JBIKOC010000408.1:0-2633 GCA_044358335.1 Flavobacteriales bacterium
ATTCGATCGACTACCTCAGTCCGGTTTTAGCTGCAGCCTTTTTAAAAAAATATCCTTTTGACCTAATTTCTACCAGTAAAAGATGGAGTAAGGATAGCAATTTCTGGATTCAAAGAGCAAGTTTATTAGTTCAGCTGAAATACAAAAAAGAGGCAAATTGGGAGCTTCAATTTGAGTTGATTCAGAATTTAATGCACGAAAAAGAGTTTTTTATCCGCAAAGCGATTGGTTGGTCACTTCGAGAATTAGCAAAAATAGATTCGGAAGCAGTAAGTAAATTTGTCCTAAGTAACCCATTATCAGCACTTAGCAAAAAAGAGGCGTTAAAGCACATCTATTAAATTAGTTGATTATCTGTATGTTAGAAACTCCCTTGCAGTAATTGTTTGAATTTCGCTGAGTTTGGATAGTTTTGTATCCGCCCAGAAAAAAGCATGCGTAGAATTTTCCTCCTATTTATATTATTTATCCCGGCATTGGCTCAGGCTCAGGTTCCCGACAAACCTCAACCTGCATTTCGAGATACAATCAAGCCAAGAAAGGACGCCATGCGAATGGATACGACCGAATTCTGGCGTGATTCTGTTCTCAGAGATAAAAACCAGCGAGTTCTTAAAGACGGTGCTGTATTACGCCCACCACGCCCTGCTAAAAAAATCAGAAAATTCAAAATCCAATATAGCGATCGTATTCAATACAATGTTCTGCTAGACTGGCCTATGACTGCAAATGCAGGAATACCCTCAGTATTAACATTAGAGAAAAAATTGGCCGATTGGGAAGATTCTATTTTACCCGTTCGTTGGCGAGGTGATACAACTCGATCAGAAGTTACTTGGTCAATTTTGTATCGCTTTGGTAAAATATTCTTAATTGATGCTCCTATTGAATCCTTATTACTATCTGCTGAAGCAGATTTCTTTGGTTCAATGGGAAGATCCCGTGAATTTAAATTAAATGACATAGGGTATTCATTTACCCCTCCTTACCCGCTTGCATTTTGGAAACCTGTTGGAAGTTTGAAATATGATAGGCCTGTGATAGAAAATCAAGCATCACGGATGCAACTCGCTCAACTTTCTGGGGCTGCATTAGATGCTGGATCAATTGCATCAGATCAAATTTCACTACGTTGGATGCAAAGAAAATCGCTTAATTACCATGAATCTCTTCATTTAGTAAGAGCTCAAATGGCTGGTTTAGCAAGTGTGTTTTCGCTACCTTCTAATACTGAATCAGGAAATACTGCTGCAAGTAACTGGTTGTATTATACTAACCGTCAATTCGGTTTTTATAGCGATTACAAATACAAAACGAGTGATCTTAAACGAGATTACGCAATTGCAACTTTTACCAATCCAACCTTCTATACTGCTTTGTATAGTGTATTCTATAAATACATGATCCAAGGTCAAGATTCGATGGCAACACCTGCTATCAAATTGGGCTATGGAAAATATGTGCTACCATGGGCACGCTTAGGATTTACTCCTTTTGGTCCAGAGTGGATTCCGTCTTTAACATTGACTAAACATCGTCAAATGATTCAGCTTTACAGCAGAATTGGTACTGCCAATTTTTCTGAATCATATGGTGGTGGTGTTAAAATATTCAATATTAAAAGAAACACCAACTTCAGCTTAAATGCACATGTTAGTGTTTGGAAACAACGATATTTTTTCCAAGATTGGATTGCTCAATCATCACTTCCAATTAGTTGGGGCGGAGCTGCAATTGTTTCGGGGAATCTATTGCTAACCAAAAACTGGATTCACCCTATGTCTTTAGCTTTTCAAGCTGGATATAAAACAAGAGGATACTTAGAAGGTGAAGTTTGGGAAGCAAGTCCAGTTATTCGCGTTGGACTAAGTTTCGCTTTAGATCGGGATTATTCTCAAGATGATACTGTTCCTGAATACTTTACTCAATCGAAAAAGAAAAAACTAACCAAGTCGGAGAAACGGAAACTTTCAAAAGCTAAACAAAAGGTTAAACGCAAATGAGTATCCTTAGAAACCAGTTTGTGCATTATAAAGGTTTCGTAATCCTGAGTTTGATTACGATTGTGCTGAGTATTATTTATTCTTCTTGCAAAAAAGAAGACTTAAAAACTATCGATTTCCCTGCTCAATCTTTTGAAATTAAAGAATTAGAAATCAAATCGAATAATTTAGCTAAGTCACGTGAGTTTTGGTCAGAATCATTGAATTTACCAGTTATTGATTCCGCACAAAATGAATTTACTGTCCAATTAGGGAATTCACGTTTGAAGTTTAGTTTTACAGCTAGCGGAGGATTCATTGTTAATCACTTCAGCATTCTTATTCCCAATAATCAAATCGAGAATGCTTTAGATTGGCTTAAAAATCCTGATGGAAAATACATAAATGGCCCTTCTAGCCCGGTAAAAATAATAAAAGACGAAAAAACAGGTGCTGAAATCATTTCAAATCCAATACAAAACGCGCGTTCCATTTATTTTGAAGATCCAACAGGAAATATTGTTGAATTGGTGGCTAGAAAAGATTTTGGAACAGAAGTAATGGGTGAATTTTCTTCAGATCAATTCCTGAAAATTGTAGAAGTTGCTGCTGTATCTAAAAGTATTAGCAAGTGTTACGATATCCTCAAAT
>JBIKOC010000026.1:0-9157 GCA_044358335.1 Flavobacteriales bacterium
TTGGAAGAACAGCTTGATTACCAAGTTTGAGATGCGTAAGACACGCGATCTATCTCTGAGCTTACAAAACTCTCAGATTACAGAGGTTAACGGTAAGGAAATTACGATTGGATCGGGTTATATCTTCAATAATGTGGAGTTACCATTCAAAGTGGTAGGATCAACTAAGAAGATAAAGAGTGATTTGAATGTGCGCTGCGATGTGACAATTCGAACAAATAAAACAGTTGTTCGGAAAATACCAATCGAAGGAGAAACCTTATTTGATCCGATTCTATCGGCAGGACAACAGAATTTTACGATTAAAACTACTGCCGATTATGTGGTGAATTCGAAGTTTACAATTCGATTATTCTTCGATCGCACTTCAAATAAACCATTCATCTCGAATCAGTTTCCAAATTCAAATACCAGTTTTGGCTTGAGTTTGCGCTTTACATTAAATCAATAATCTCTTATTTTATTTACTCGGTTTCCTTGCTGTATGTGAACAAAACACGTAGGTTTGGAAACAAAATCAACACGCATGAATTTCCCTGAAAATCTTCTCTATACCAAAGATCACGAATGGATTCGCATCGAAGGTGACAACGCTATAATCGGCATTACAGAATTTGCTCAAGGCGAATTAGGTGATATCGTTTTCGTAGAAGTTGATACGGTAGGTGAGACAATTGAAGCAGAACAAGTTTTTGGTTCGGTAGAAGCGGTTAAAACTGTTTCTGACTTATATATGCCAGTAGCTGGCGAAATCATTGAGTTTAACAACATTCTGGATGGTTCACCTGAAACGGTAAACAGCGACCCTTATGGAGATGGCTGGATGATCATAGTGAAAATGAGTTCACCAGGTGATACTAGCGGACTCCTTTCAGCTGACGACTACAAGGCATTGATCGGACATTAATTCCATGCGCAGATATTCTGTGCCTGCCATAATCTGGACAATCATAGTTAGCACGCTAACTCTATTGCCTGGAAAAGATTTGCCGGAAATTCATGTGATTAACTTTGACAAATTCGCCCATTTGGGAGTTTTTGGATTACTAAATCTCTTGTATTTACGCTGGCAACGCTTTGGAGTAAATAATGGAGTTTCTAGTCTTTGGATTACCGCATTTGTTGTGATTTACGGTGGGTTAATAGAACTTCTTCAATGGGCATTTTACACCGATAGAACTGCCGATTTTGGTGACTTTGCTGCAAATACTTTAGGGTGTTTGTTAGCTTGGATTTGCTTGCCTTTATTACCAAGTAAGTTGCGTTGATTCAAATTTCCTACTTTTGAGTAAGAACCGCTGATGGGAACAACTATAAAATCATACAATCCTGCACTCAGTCCGACCATCGATCAGGTTGGCGTTGAAGAACGATGTGCACGCTTCCAAACACGAAGCATAAAAGACGAAACCAAGATTGCCGGCTTAAAACTAGCCATGAGCATGATCGACTTAACTACCCTCGAAGGGAAAGATTCGGTTGGGAAAGTTCAGCAAATGTGCTACAAGGCCATGCATCCGCACGATGCTTTCCCAGGAATTCCTCAGGTGGCGGCTGTTTGTGTTTATCCAACCATGGTAAAAGTTGCTCGTAAGGCTTTGGCAGGGAGTAAAATTCATGTAGCCTCTGTGGCGACAGCTTTCCCAAGTGGTTTAGCGCCTCTAAAAGTAAAATTGGACGATACACGTTTTGCGGTTGAAGAAGGAGCTGATGAAATCGATATGGTAATCAGCCGTGGGAAATTCCTTTCCGGTGAATTCAATTTCGTATTTGATGAAATTGCTGCAATTAAAGAAGCTTGCGGAAAAGCTCACTTGAAAGTCATCCTCGAAACAGGAGAACTCAGCACGCTTGATAATGTTCGTAAAGCATCCGACTTAGCCATTCTTGCAGGAGCCGATTTTATCAAAACCTCAACAGGGAAAATACAGCCAGCCGCTACTATGCCCGTTACCTTGGTAATGCTTGAAGCTATTCGAGATTACTACTATGCAACGGGTAAAATGATAGGAATGAAACCAGCCGGAGGAATTGCTAATTCTAAACTCGCCCTGCATTATCTTGTTATGGTGAAAGAAACCCTAGGTGCAGACTGGCTTCACCCCGATTGGTTCCGTTTCGGAGCTTCCAAATTAGCTAACGATATTGTGATGCAATTGGTGAAACAAGAAACAGGTGTTTATCAGAGCTTGAATTATTTCTCGAACGACTAAGGGCCAAGCCCGAATCCTATTATACCATGTCGAAAAAATCGAACAAATCATCGAAATCAGCTGACGCGTCAGAATTGTCACTCGATTTTATTTCTAAGCTAGCCTATGCTCCGGCTCCGGAATCAACCGGACACATTCGTTTGCAAAAGCAGTATGAGCTTTTTATCAACGGTGAATGGGTGAAGCCTGTTAAAGGTGGCTATTTTGAAACATTCAGCCCTTCCACCGAACAGTCTCTTGCTCGCGTAGCAGAAGCAACTCAAGAAGATGTTGATAAGGCTGTTAAAGCTGCTCGTAACGCATACGAAAATGTGTGGAGCAAAATGCCCGCAAAAGAACGTGGTAAGTATATATATCGAATTGCACGTTTGATTCAAGAACGAGCTCGTGAATTTGCAGTAATCGAAACCATGGATGGTGGAAAATCAATTCGTGAAAGTCGCGATATAGATGTACCACTTGCTGCTAATCACTTCTTCTATTATGCCGGTTGGGCAGATAAATTAGAATACGCATTTCCGGGACGTGAAGTGAAATCGATAGGTGTAGCCGGACAAATCATCCCTTGGAATTTCCCTTTGTTAATGGCTGCGTGGAAAATTGCTCCAGCATTAGCTACTGGAAACACCGTGGTTCTAAAACCAGCAGAAACGACTCCGCTAACAGCTTTGAAATTAGCTGAGATCATTCAAGAGTCAGGTTTACCAGCTGGTGTGGTGAATATTGTTACAGGTGCTGGTGCAACTGGTGCTGCAATTGTGAATCATCCGGGTGTAGACAAAATCGCTTTTACTGGCTCGACCGATGTGGGCAAAATCATTCAGAAAGCAATTGCTGGAACTGGAAAGAAACTCACCTTGGAATTAGGCGGTAAAGCTGCCAATATCATATTTGAAGATGCTCCTTTAGATCAAGCGGTTGAAGGAATCGTAAATGGGATTTTCTTCAATCAAGGTCACGTTTGCTGCGCAGGTTCTCGTTTGTTTGTTCAAGAAGGTGTGGCCGACAAGGTTATTCGCAAATTGAAAGATCGAATGGAAAGCTTAATTGTAGGCGATCCGATGGATAAAAACACCGATATCGGAGCTATCAATTCCAAAGAACAACTCAAGAAAATCAACGAATACCTGAAAATTGGTGTGAATGAAGGTGCTGAAATTTACCAGCCCAATTGTTCGATTCCAGCGAAAGGTTATTTCTGTAAGCCAACTTTGTTTTTACATACATCTCAAAGTCACCGCGTAGTTCAGGAAGAAATTTTTGGACCTGTTTTAGCTGTTCAAACGTTTAGAACGGTTGAAGAAGTTATTGAGAAAGCGAACAATACACCATTTGGATTGAGCGCAGGAGTTTGGACAGATAAAGGTTCTAAGATTTTCAACATGACAACCAAACTCAAAGCTGGTGTTGTGTGGGCAAATACATATAACAAATTTGATCCGTCATCACCATTTGGCGGCTACAAGGAAAGTGGCTTTGGTCGCGAAGGCGGTCTTCACGGACTTCTACCCTATCTCCAGTTTTCCTGATTTCAAAGAATTTTCTCATGGCAACATCAACAAAAGCAACAGCTAAACCGAATAAAGTAACCAAAGCAGTTCCAGCGGAAACTAAAACTGCCGTGAGCGCCAATGGTAAAGCTGATTCCAATTCAACACCAAGTAACCGAATCAAGGTTTTGAAAACCTATAAGATTTATATAGGCGGACAATTTCCTAGAACAGAATCGGGCCGCTATTATCCATTGACTTTAAGTGATGGAGAAATAGTCAACATCTGTCTTTCTTCTCGCAAGGATTTCAGAAATGCAGTTGTGAAAGCACGCGACGCACAAGATAGTTGGGCAGGTAGAGCAGCATTAAATCGCAGTCAGATTCTATATCGCATTGCTGAAATGCTAGAAACGCGAACGGCTCAATTTGTTGAAGAATTAATCCAACAAGGAAGCACAAAAGCTGCAGCAAAAGCAGAAGTGGAATTATCGGTTGATCGCTTGATTTATTATGCTGGCTGGTGTGATAAGTATAATCAGGTTTTCAGTACGGTAAATCCGGTGAGTAGCTCACACTTCAATTTCTCATCCACCGAAGCAATGGGCGTTGTTGCTATGATTGCACCTCAAAAGAGCGGATTACTCGGATTGATCTCAGTTATTGCTCCTGTTATCGCAGGTGGAAATACCTGTGTAGTTTTAGCATCTCGCGATCTTCCTTTGTGTTCGGTAACATTTGCTGAGGTGCTTAATTCTTCTGATGTTCCGGGTGGAGTAGTCAACATACTTACTGGAGAAACGAAAGAGTTACTTTCACACTTTTCTACTCACATGGACGTGAATGCCTTGTACATCTGCACTTCCGATGAAGCTCAGAAAAAAACGGCCGAAACGAATGCTGCAATGAACGTAAAGCGAGTTCGTTTTGAGTCTGAGCCAAATTGGTCGGATGCCAAGCAGGAATCACCTTACCGAATTATGGATTATCTGGAAGTGAAAACGACCTGGCATCCGATAGGAATCTGATTACTCTTTCAAGACGTGAATTTCGGTTCGCCGATTTAATTCTCGTCCTTCTTCCGAATCATTATCGGCTATTGGCTCATCGGCACCTCGACCATCAGCCTTAATCCTTTCTGCTGCACCTGAATGGTCGGCTAAGTATGCTTTTACAGCCTGAGCCCGTTGAAGCGACAGTTTCATATTAGCTGCTGCATCACCTCGGCTATCGGTGTGTCCGACTACTTCGATAACTAATCCTTTCTTATGCTTGAGTAATTCGGCCACTTTAAGCAAGGAAGGAAAAGAAGAGGGCTTGAGTATTGATTTTCCAGTTTCAAATAGCACATCATCGAGCGTAACAGTTAGAGGTAAATCAAACTGAATGGAATAGTTTCCTCGAAAAGCGCCGGGTTTATCGGGCACTTCAATGCTCGAATAATCTTCTTCCTTTCCAACAGTTAGCACTTTAATGAGATACACGTCTCCTTTGGGTAGCCATACATCACAAATTCCTTTTGAATCGGATACCGATTGAACTTGTTTTTTGGATTTTTCTCCCTCAAATACAACCGTTTCGCCTTGCTTAGGAATTCCTTTCATGGAAGTTACATTGCAATGAACAAAACCCGATTTTAAATACCTGGAATCTTTGATATCTGGTTGAGCACATAAAAATAATGGCATGCAAAAAAGAATACATGCTAGCAAAACTGAATTAGGTGATTTTTTCATAGCGAGGATTTATTAGGTAAATGCACTCGCAGAAAAAAAGTAACGCTATGAGGAAATATTTTTATAATACTTCGAGTAAAATCAACATTATCAGTATGATTAAAAGTATAGCAAGAAAAAACCAGCGTTGTTTCGTTTGATATAATTTACGTTTTGGAAGAGGTTTGCGCGCTTCATCAAATCGGCTAACAATACGTGAAAAATCGCGCGCTTCTTGAAGCTCTTTTTCATCGGGCTGACTGGAATCGGTTACCTGAATTTTACGATTGAACTCTTTCATAGTAAGGAATCCTTATTCATTGATTTCCGCATTCTTTCTAATAAGCGATAAAGCCTCATTTTACAAGCTTCCTCGCTAATTCCTTTTACAAGTGCAATTTCGCGAAAGGAACATTCAGCAACAAATCGTAGTTGGATAAACTCTTGCTCTTCTTCTGTAAGTAAAGATAAGCAGGTTGATAATTGCTGCCTTCTTTCTTTCTTCTCGATTGATAAGTCTTCTTCGGTAAGCTGTTGCAATTTTAAATCATCTAAGGGCAGATACATCATTCTTCCCGACTGACGAAAGAACATCCGCACACGATTTAGAGCAATACCAAATAACCAAGGTCTGATTCCCAATTCACTGGGAGTGTATTTAGTAAGATTGATTAGTGCCGAATAAAAGACATCAGAACATAAGTCAGCGGATAGATTTTTATCACCAGTTGCACTTTTAATGTAGGCGTATATAGTAGAAAAATGACGAGAATAAATTTTCTCGAATTCCCGTGGATTCTTCAGCGAAGCTTGAATCTCGCTAAGTTCCTGTTCGATTGAATAAGCTGATTCTTCTGGCTTACCCATGTATTTTAGGGGTTCGGATTCATTTGTTGATCCAAACGCTGTAGTTCATTCAATCGGCTGTTGAGCTGAAAGATGTAATTATCGGCTGAACGAAGTCCATGTTGGTTAGCTGCTTTGCGCGCCCAAACGAGTGCTTCATCATAATTCCCTAACATTTCGGCAGCAACTGCACGATTATACATAGCACGTTTGGCTACTTTTCGATTCGACGATTGGCTCAACTTCTCCCAAATAGCAGCAGCTTCAGCCCATTCGGTGCGATAAGCCATACGTTTAGCAATCTTCATTCCTCCTCGACGTGCTGCACGCGTATAGATCATTCGATTATAACTTACCCACGATGGAGCAATACGAATTCCATAAGAATCTCCACCCTGAAATCCCGTTTGCATAATGGCATCAACAGGAAACAATAAAGCAGCACGAGCCAATTCGGGAGTTCTACCTGTACTACTAAACGAACGATTGGTGCTCATTTGATGCTGATCGAATATAGTTCCAGTGCTTTTCAGATATAAACGCCAAGACATAGAAATTCGCACATTCTCAAATGCTTCGAAATAAATATCCTCAATCACTTTACCATTTTCGGTGCGTTTGTTAATCTTTTGTTGATGCGAAACAGCAATATCCGAATCGAAAGCTTCTAATGTGATAACTGCGTCAGCATTGTATTGCGAGCATAATGCTTGAATATCGCCCTGACTTAAAGGTGGAGGCAAAACACCTGTTCCAGTTCCGGTTAATTGATCACTAGCAATAGAAACTGTGTATTTTGGACCACTTTGAAGTCGTTGTTGAAGACCTGATAAAGCTTGCTCAACACCCCGTTTATCGGCAAAAATGACTTCCCCCGTAAAAATACCTTCTACAATATTTATCCAAGAATTCCTTTTATCGGCTTTGTACCGATTAACCAATACAACTGATTTTATTTCAGATGGAAGATTCACATCAGCAGGTCGCAATCCAGTGTACGAAACGGTCGATTGGCAAGCACTAAGCAACAGTGCAAACAGTACAATGGGCAATAAATTTTTCATGCGTAATTTTTTGTGAAGATAGGATTCTGATAGAATAGTGAAAAGGATAGAAAAGAACCATTCGATTTGTCATTAATTTGTAGTTCAACTAAACCTATGGTAGAACAGTACGCAGCCTTTTGGAAACGTGTAGTTGCCACTTTTATCGATTGGATTCTAGTTAGTTTGATAACAGGATTAATCTCCTGGTTCTTTACAGGAGTATTTGCCGGCGATGAATCCTTTAGCAAAATCAACACCTTGTTTTTCTTTCAAGTGTATGGTGTTTATTCGATACTTATGGAAAGTAGTCACTTAGGTGCGACCCTTGGGAAATTAGCACTCAAAATCAAAATCTGCTCCCTCGATCACCAACAACTTTCGGTTCCACAAGCATTCTTCCGGTATTTCGCCCGGTTGTTTTCGTTTTTCACAGCTGGATTTGGTTGCGTGATGGCCCTGTTCACCTTGAAAAGACAAGGATTACATGACCAAATGACTAAAACCTTGGTGATAAATAAGGTTTAACCTACAATTTCGGAAAGCTCCAACCAACGCATCGACTTTTCCTCGATTTGGTTAGATAAATCTGTTATTTCCTGAGCTATTTTCTGTAGTTCTACATGATCGGTAATTCCACTGTTGAGCTTGGTAGTTAAGTTTGCCAAACGTTCTTCCAACTTAGGAATTTCCTTTTCGAGTTGTTGATGCTCGTGAACCTCTTTAAAACTCGCTTTCGATTTCTCTTTCTTAGATGCAGTTTGAGTTACGACTACTTCTTGAACAACAACTGCTGGTTCTGATTTACTCGCTTTATCTAAAACAGCTTGCTCCAGACGATAATCCGTGTAGTTCCCATTATAGTCACGAATCACTCCTCCTCCTTCAAATACAAAAAGATGGTCGGCGAGATTGTCCATAAAGAAACGGTCATGCGATACAATCAGCACACAACCACTGAAATTCTCTAAGAAATCTTGAAGAATATTGAGTGTTTGAATATCGAGGTCGTTCGTTGGCTCATCGAGAATGAGGAAGTTCGGATTCTTCATTAAGACCGTGAGCAAATACAAGCGACGTTTTTCTCCACCGCTCAACTTAGAAACATAGGTGTATTGAATCTCTGGTGGAAAGAGAAACAATTGTAAAAGCTGTGAAGCAGTGAGGTTTGTTCCATTTGCAAGCGGAATATATTCTCCAATGTCTTTCACTACTTCAATCACCCGCTTATCATCGGCCAGCTTCATTCCATCCTGCGAATAATAACCGAAGATGACCGTTTCGCCCACTACAATTTTTCCAGAATCAGGCTCAAGTTGGCTCATGATTAGTTTCAGCAATGTAGATTTCCCACAGCCGTTCTTGCCTACAATACCGATTTTCTCACCTTTGATAAACGTATAAGTAAATGGCTGAATGAGCGTTCGACCTTCATATCCTTTGGAAACCTTGATGAGTTCGAGAATCTTTCCTCCCAAACGATTCATCTTCACACTCAATTCTACCTTATCGTCATTTCGTCGCTGTGAAGCTTTTTCCTTCACTTCATAAAAACTATCGATACGCGATTTTGCTTTGGTACCGCGAGCTTTAGGCATTCTTCGCATCCACTCCAATTCCTTGGTGAATGTATTTTTCGCCTTCTCCACTTCACTGTTGAACATTTCAATAGCAGCAGCTTTCTTCTCCAGGTAATAGGCGTAATTTCCTTTGTAACGCAAAACCGACTTGCGATCTATCTCCAAAATATCGGTACACACATTATCGAGAAAATACCGGTCGTGGGTAACCATCAACAAAGTAAGATTGCTTTGTCGCAGATAACCTTCGAGCCATTCGATCATTTCCAC
>JBIKOC010000409.1:0-2617 GCA_044358335.1 Flavobacteriales bacterium
AGATGCATCACCCTTTTCGGATGAACATCCCGAATTAGATGGCGTGAAAAAAGTGTTTATCAATGCCGAAATTGTAGAAGAATTAGGTGATGATTGGAAATTTAATGAAGGATGTTTGAGTATTCCTCACATTCGTGAAGATGTAGATCGAAAACCAACAATACGAATGAAGTATCAAGACGAAAATTTCAATTCGTTTGAAGAAACATTCGATGGAATTTTAGCTAGAATTATTCAACATGAATATGATCATATTGATGGTATTTTATTTACTGATCGCCTTAGTCAACTTAGAAGAACGCTACTACGTGGTAAGCTTCAAGATATTTCAAAGGGTAGGGTGAAAGTAGATTATCGAATGAAATTTCCTCAGCTTCGTAGGTAGTGTTCAGCTTTTTCTATTTTTACGCTCTATAACCCAGAATATCCACATGAAATTATTCAAGCTCATTACCGCTCTATCATTTTCTGCATTAATCTTAATTACTGCCTGTGGTGGTGGAAGAGATGAGAAACTTGCTAAAATCAAGGATCTCGAAACTCGTCTAATGCAGGATTCGCTCAAGCCTAAAGATGAAGTATCTGCTTACAATTTACAAGTAGCTTATACCGATTTTGCTGAAGTCTTCCCAAAAGATTCTCTTGCTCCAATTTATTTGTTCAAAGCAGCAAACCTTAGTATGAATCTCAATTGGGGTAAATCTGCTATCGATATTTTAGTCAAATTTTTGAATCTTTATCCTGAACATAAACTTGCTGCTGATGCACTTTTCTATAAAGGATTTGTGTTCGATAATCAGATAAATGATGATGCTAAAGCAGGTGAATGTTATAGAGAATTCCTCAAAAAATATCCAACTCATGCATTCGCTTCCAGTGCTGAAGCATCAATTCATAATTTAGGTAAAACAGATGAAGAGTTGATTCGTGAATTTGAGAAAATGAATTCCGATACATCTAAACAAGCTGCAACATCAGAAACAGCCGCAGTTTCTGCTACTAAATAATTAGCTTCCTAAAGGGTATCTTGCAAGTGAACCAGTTTCGGTTCCAGAGAATAATCCTTGCTGGTATTTGAAATATCCCGTCATGGCTATCATAGCTGCATTATCGGTGCAGAAAGCTATTGGTGGTATGTGAATGTTGTAACCTTTACTTTCTAATTGTAACATAGCATCTCGTAATCCCCTATTAGCCGAAACACCTCCAGCCAAAGCTAATGTGCTAATACCTGTTGCCTGAGCTGCCTTTATTAGTTTTCCCGTTAAGATTTTAACGATGGTAAATTGAACGGACGCACATAAATCTTGAATATTCTTTTCTAAAAAACTAGGGTCTTTCTTCAACTCATCACGCACCAAATACAAGAAAGACGTCTTCAAACCACTAAAACTAAAATCAAATCCTTCGGCTTTAGGTTCTGGGAAAATAAATCGATGTGGATTACCTGTTTTAGCTAATTGATCTACCATGGGACCACCTGGATATGGAAGCCCCAAAATTTTCGCTACTTTATCAAATGCCTCCCCGGCTGCATCATCGCGGGTTTCTCCCAAAATCTTCATGGTCAATGGATTATCAACTCGAACAATTTGAGTATGTCCTCCCGAAACCGTCAAACACAAAAAAGGGAACGTAGGTGCAGGTTTTTCTCCAGCTATAAAATGAGCTAGAATGTGCGCCTGCATGTGATTTATCTCAATTAAAGGTATGTTTAGTCCGAACGAAAGTCCTTTAGCAAACGAACCTCCAACTAATAAACTACCTAATAATCCGGGTCCGCGCGTATAAGCTATCGCATGTAGTTCATGTTTGCTTATTT
This sequence comes from Flavobacteriales bacterium, assembly GCA_044358335.1. Lineage (GTDB taxonomy): Bacteria > Bacteroidota > Bacteroidia > M30B66 > M30B66 > CALQRR01. Next base: position 1,823 of record JBIKOC010000409.1, read on the forward strand.
TTGCCTGACGAAGCGCCTCATCCACGACCGGAACGATGTGCTGTTGATGTGCCCTAGATGCTAGTTCTGGAACTACTCCGCCCCAATTGCGGTGAATTTCTTGTCCGGCCACCACATTGGCAAGCATTTTGTCATCCGCGAGCACGGCTGCCGCTGTATCGTCGCATGAAGATTCAATGCCTAATATATACACCGGTTGACGTTCCATTAATTTCATTCTTATTAAACTACTCCGCAAAATAACAGGATTTTTCTTGCTTTCGGTACTGCTTCTGCTGACCGGATGCCTTATTCTGTTCCAAAGTGGACGGTTTCAAACTTGGTTAGCACAAGAGGTTGCTGCTCGTATCAGCGAATCAATTGGTGCTAAGGTCGAAATCAAATCTATCAAAATAAATTTCTTCGATCGTGCTAACATCGAGGGTTTTTATGTCGAAGATCTCCACCACGATACCCTCTTATATGCTGGTCACATCGAGGCAAATTTCGATGATGTGTATTTAGGATTCTCCCATTTCGATTTTGATCATGCAACAATTAGCGACGGACAATTTAACGTGCGTCAGTTTGAGGGAGAAGAAGATTTAAATATTCAATTCATCTTGGATGCGATTAACGGTCCAAGAGATACAACCAAGAAGACGCGTTCGAAACCACCTGAATTGTTTTTTTGGGATGTAGATGTGGAGAATGTTGATTTTACTTACGAATTCCGCGATACCATACCAGATACTGGTTTTGGAATGAATTACGATCACATTCGAATTCGAGACATCAGTGCCAAACTGAATAATT
>JBIKOC010000410.1:0-2614 GCA_044358335.1 Flavobacteriales bacterium
ATTAGGAGTCGAAACACTATCGATTGCTGAGCTAAAAACAGCGACACTATCTAATAAGTTACCTGATGAATCTTGGGCTAATCCATCAAATGAAATTCCTAGTGCATAATAGCTATTTACTAAAACAGGTGATGAAAAAGAGTAGTATTTTAAACCAGAATCAAATGAAAGTTCAGGATTCGAGTCGGAAAGAGAAAACCAAGCAGAGTCGATTGTTGTTCCAATTCCCTTGAAATATGGGTAAGTGCTAACGGTTGTTGTATCGAAGTTTTTTACTTTCAGGCAAATTCGAGAATTGGGATTTCCTGAATTATATACTTTTTTACCAGTCCATACAAAAGCACCTAATATGCTATACGATTTAAAAGGGAAGAATGCTTGCAGTTTCTCGGAATCTCCATATCCATTTGTTCCCGAAACATATCCTCCGTTAGGACTCTGTATCAAGGTTGAATCGTTCCTGTTATAAAAATCCCAAATGGTATCGGTTGCAGTTTGAGCAAACAAGGAATTACAAAACAGAATAGGAAATATTAGGATTAAAAGAAATCGCATGAGCTGAAGAATAAATTAAAAAACCCCTTAAGCGCAAACTTAAGGGGTTTTATTTTGAGCAATGAAATATTAATGAGAAACTACCACTTTAGATGTAGAAACACCTGAAGCAGTTGAAACTTGAAGTGTGTAAACACCACCAGCAAGTTGATCCAAAGAAATCGTTTCAGAAACTGATGTTGATTTGCTTTGTGATTTATTGAATACTACGCGACCATTGATGTCTAACATACGAACAGAATAAGCTTCTGGTGTAGATAATGGCATAGCAATACGAACAACGTTGTTTGCTGGATTTGGATAAACACTAATGTTTGATGTTTTATTAGCTAAATCGTTGATTCCAACTGTTGGATCAAAGTTTAAACGAATTGCAGGTGAAAAACTAAAGCCTACAAACCAGTTAATAGCACTTGATGCTCCAAATGGACCGTAACCCCATGTACCATTATCTAAATCTTCATCACCAAGACCGCTGATTGCAAAAACTTTATCTGATAACTCATAGCTAACTGCAGCTACATAAGTTTTTCCAGCCTCTAAAGAAATAGGATTGTCGAAAATAATCGTTTTCCAAGTAGTGTTCGAATGAGAAGTTGTCATTACATAATCAGAGATTGACATAACATCAGTCATTGGACGCCCTGTTGCAGGATCAATTTCATAGAATTCGATTACAAAGCTTTGTTCTCCTGAGAATCCAGTTGGTTTGAAAATACCAACTTGCATTGAATTCAAAGTTTGATTTGCATTAATAAAGAAAGATTGACCTACTTTATTTGCATTGTAATCAGGAGCAGGACCTGTACCACTTAGTGTAAATGGAGCGGTAGCAGTAGTAGAAAGTGTACTGCCAATAGGGCTCATAAGGAAATCAGTTACTGAAAAAGTAGTTGATGTAGTATTATCAGCTGGATTAAAATCTGTTGCATCAGATGTTAAAGTCAAATTGATTGTGTAATCACCAACTGCAGTTGGAGTGTAAGCAGTTACAAAATTCAGAGTGTCACTAGTGAAACCAGCAACAGCTTCCGTGCTGGTAGTTGAACCTGTGTTAACAACAGTAGCTCCTTGAACAATCTCATAATTCACAGTATAGATTTGCGATGCAGATCCATTATTTCTGAGAAGGATTGTAAATCCAACAGGTTGAACTTGAGTTAAAGGAGTTTGAGCATAAGAATACTGTGTTAAGATATCACAGTTTACAGCTGAAGTTGCTGTTAAATCATAAGGCTCAACAGTAGCAGTTGTGATTGTTAAATCATCCACTAACCAAGAATAATCCCAGTTTCCTTGGAAATTAAAACGAACATAAATCGTTTGACCAACATACGAAGAGATTAAAATGGTTTTCAACACTGGGTTAGCTGTTTCGCTACCGCTAGCTTGAGTCAACATTGGAACATCAGAATTATCTCCAACTGATGTAAAAGTTATATTATCAGTTGAAATCTGAACAGAAGCAACATCGTTAAAACGAGCATAATACTGTTCAAAGTTTAATGCGATATCACCAGTAACTGCAGTAAGGTCGATTGGACCAGTAGTAATACTAGCATCGTTAATTGCAGCTGGACCGAATCCATCAGAATCAAACATTGCATAACCATTTGCAGAAGTTGTAGAAGCAAATGGATCGGCAAGAAATCCATTTCCAATGGTAGCATCCGTTCCAAATACCCAATAGCTTCCTGGTGTATTTGTTTTCACAAATAAAAGAGAGTCACTAAAATCGTTACTGTACAATGTGTCTCCTAAAGTAATATTAGCAACACTTGGCTCTTGATTAACGCCACCAATTGTATTACGGTTTGCAATATTCGTAAGCTTTTGATGCATTGAATGTTTCATATTGGATTGTGCCGATAAACCAGCACTTAATCCTAATATGGAAAGTAGTAAAAGTTTTGATTTCATGATGTGGTTGTTTATGTGTTGATTGTGAATCCTCTGTTAAACCAAGCTCCATCAAAATAAAGGGAGGTTGGCAACGGACAAAAATAGAATTATTATGTTCAAATACCAATAACTTTCACAATACAAAAAAACCTGTTTG
>JBIKOC010000411.1:0-2608 GCA_044358335.1 Flavobacteriales bacterium
TCTAGCTTCAAGCTACCGCGATAATGTAGACGATTTGTTGAACATGCAAATTGCCTTCTTGGATATGAGTACCGGTATGTTTAAGCAAGTTCCTGTATCGGCTGTTGCATCGGTGAAATATGAGAAAGCATTTAGCTCAATCAACCGTAAAAACCAACGACGTGTTTTGACCTTATCGTCGAATGTGTTAACGGGTTTTACAGCGAATGAGATTGTTCGTTCGATTAATCAGATTATTCCTTCGTTGGATGTACCGGAAGGATATGAGGTTAAAATGACTGGAGAGCAAGAGCAGCAAAAAGAAACATCCGACTTCTTGGGTTTAGCGTTCTTAGGAGCTTTGGCATTGATGTTCTTGATTTTAGTAACCCAGTTTAACTCATTAGTTAAACCGTTTATCATCTTCTCTACCGTAATTTTCTCGTTGATTGGTGTATTCTTCGGATATGCATTAACGGGAATGACCTTCTCGATTGTCATGACAGGAGTCGGGATTTTTGCTCTTGCAGGAATTGTAATCCGAAACGGAATCTTGTTGATCGAATTTATTGATGAGTTACGCGCTCGTGGATTGAGTCCGGAAGAAGCAATTGCCGAAGGAGGAAGTACACGTATGACTCCTGTTATTCTTACTGCATCGGCTGCGATTTTAGGATTGATTCCTTTAGCAATCGGAGTAAACATCGACTTTAACGGTTTATTTGCTCATCTCGAACCACATTTCTTCTTAGGTGGAGATAATGTGGCATTTTGGGGACCATTAGCCTGGACGATGATTTACGGTTTGATTATCGCGACATTCCTAACGTTGATGATCGTTCCTGCGATGTACTTGATGTACTTGAAAGTTAAGGTTCGCTTTGGAATGGAGAAGAAAGGCGAAAAGGAACACGACGGTACAATGCTTTAATCTAAAATCATTTTTTGTTCGAATCAGCACCCTTCCGGTTTCGGCGGGGTGTTGGTGTTTTAGGGCATCTGTAAATCATGTAAAAGATTCTTCAGAAAAGGAACAACCATCTGCTCGACATTCTGTTATTTTGTCAAACACTATTTTAACACCCCAAGCCCATGGCATTCGAACTTCCAAAACTTTCTTACGAATACGCAGCATTAGAACCTAATATTGATGCAAGAACGATGGAAATCCATCACTCTAAGCATCATCAGGCTTATGTAAACAACCTTAACGCAGCTCTTACTGGAACTGCCGAAGAAGGAAAAAGCCTAGAGCAATTGATGTCGAATATTTCTAAACTTTCACCAGCTGTTCGCAATAACGGTGGAGGTCATTACAACCACAGTCTTTTTTGGGAAATAATGGGTCCAAATGCAGGTGGCGCTCCAACAGGAGAATTAGCTGATGCTATTAATCAAGCATTTGGCACTTTTGACAAATTCAAAGAAGACTTTGCTAAAGCAGGAGCAACACGTTTTGGTTCTGGTTGGGCTTGGCTAGTAAAGCACGATGGTAAATTAACCGTTACTTCAACTCCAAATCAGGACAATCCTTTGATGGATTTAGCTGATGTGAAAGGCTTTCCTATTCTTGCTCTAGATGTATGGGAACATGCATACTACCTAAACTACCAAAATCGTCGTCCGGATTATATTTCGGCTTGGTGGAATACCGTTAACTGGAACGTTGTAGCTGACCGATTTAAAAAAGGTTAATTTACATACGAAACGCCTGACCAGTTGGTTGGGCGTTTTGCTTTTATATATTCTTGCTTTTAGTTATATACCAATATTTGAGTTATTCCGTTTTGATGTCAAAATTAGAAACTATGAAAACGCTGTTTCTTTCACTTAGCTCTGCAGTGCTACTTCTTTTTAGTTCTTGCACGCCTGAACCACAAGCTTGTATTTCGGTTAATCGGACTCATGTTCAGCAAAATGAACCATTAGCTTTTACGAGTTGTGCTCTAGATGCTAAGCGTATTGTTTGGAATTTTGGAGATGGGTCGGTTGAAGTTGAAGGAGAACAAGCTAGTCATACCTATGCTCAACCGGGAGTTTATTTAGTGGAAATGAAGGCTTTGTCGAAGAAGGACAAGAAATGGGATCGTACTTCGGTTATCATCAATGTTGATCCATATAAAACACGCTATCTTACTCGTTTGCAGATTAATTCGTTTAATATCAATAATATAGCGGGAGCCCCTTGGGATATTGCACCAGGAACGTGGCCAGATGTTTATTTCGAATATGGCGTTGCTGGAAGCGCATTGCGTAGCACAATTAACCCACCTATCAACGAGTTACAATTAAATCAATGTCCGGTTTTTTGGGATTTTAGCAGCTCGGTGAGCAAACCCATTTTAGCCAATAATGATTATTTAATCCAAATGTTGGATAATGATGGCACATTGTTACAACCTGCCTCGGAAGTGATGGCTTCGTTTAATTTGAATCCGGCAACTGCAACACCTAGTGCGCCAGGAGTGATAACGTTAACCAATAGTAATTATCAAATAGAGCTGCACTTTATCGAACTTTGATCGTGCATACAAGCAATTAGTTTACTGAACGTGTTTGTGCAATAAAGCTGATTTGTTTGCAACATGCTGGCTTAGCCCCGAAGGGGTTTAAGGTAGAGCGGATACCA
>JBIKOC010000412.1:0-2601 GCA_044358335.1 Flavobacteriales bacterium
CTTCTCGTGTTTTAAACGATGGATCAGCTTCTCGTTTAGCACGAAGGTATTCATCGGTAAAACAACGGGGTGGTGGAGTTAAATCGTTCACTTGCTGAGCAAGCAATGGGAATAAACACAGGAAAGAAAATAGGAATATGTATACGTATCTCATCTTGAGTTGTATTAAGTGAACGTAGAAATAAATTATCGATTATGGTCAAAATCAAATCTATGGATTATATCGAATCCAAAATGTGATACCTCAATATTGGGTAATATTTTGGGTACTTTACTTACCCAATGAACGCTTCTGTTTATTTATGCATTGTATTGCATCTATTTATAAACTGCTTATAAATTACAGTAATACTATAATTCATTAGCAAACGGTTCAACTATTTATATCCTAAATAGATGTTTTTAAAGCTTAAATTCTCTCAATGCGCCTCCAACCAATTCATTCCTGTTCCAATTTCAACTTCAATGGGAACCGTGGTTTTGAAGGCTGTTCGCATGTGATGAAGTATAATAGGCTTTAAAATTTCGAGCTCGTCTTTATGTGCATCAAATACTAATTCATCATGCACTTGAAGTGTCATTTTAGAGCGAAGATTTTTCTCTTTTAATTCTTGATGAATGCCAATCATCGCCATTTTAATTAAATCGGCAGCAGAACCTTGAACAGGTGAATTAATCGCTTCACGCTCGGCAAATCCACGAATAGTGAAATTACGTGAATTAATATCTTTTAAATACCTGCGACGCCCCATCATGGTTTTCACAAATCCATTGGCACGAGCGAATTCTAGCGTGCTGCTCATATATCCTTTTATACCTGGATATTGTGCGAAATAATTCTCAATTAATTCAGCCGCTTCTTTTCGTGGAACGCCTAATCGTTGCGATAATCCAAATGCTGATATCGAATAAATAATTCCAAAATTCACCATTTTCGCCTTACTCCTCATCTCACGTGTCACATCTTCCAAGGCAACACCATATACACGCGCAGCAGTTGCTTGGTGAATGTCGATGCCTTTGGTAAATGCATCCAACATGGCTTCTTCTTTTGCTATTTCAGCTACCAATCGTAATTCAATCTGACTATAATCGGCAGATACTAAAACGTGATCTGCATCGCGTGCTATAAAGGCTTTTCGCACCTGCTGACCACGATCGGTACGGATAGGAATATTTTGCAGATTCGGACTCACAGAACTGAGTCGCCCAGTTGCCGCAATGGTTTGATTAAATGTGGTGTGAATGCGGCCTGTAACTGGATTTATCAAGTTAGGTAGCGAATCAACATAGGTCGATTTTAGCTTAGTAATTTCTCGGTAATCGAGCAGTTTAGCGGCAATCGGATGATCCTTTTCGAGTTTGCTGAGAATTTCTTCTCCAGTTGCATATTGTCCTGTTTTGGTTTTTTCGACACTCGGTAATTTTAATTTATCAAACAATATTTCACCCAATTGCTTAGGAGAATCAATGTTGAATTCTTGTCCAGCCATTTCCCAAATCGCATCGCGCAAGAGAATTAAATCACTTTGTAATTCTCCCGAATAATTCGCCAAAAATGCTTCATCCACTTTCACTCCTTCGTATTCCATATCGGCTAAAACAGGAATTAGCGGCAATTCAATTTTTTGCAATACATCCACCACTTCTCGCTTCTCCACCATGGGCTGAATGACATGCTTCAGTTGCAAGGTGATGTCAGCATCTTCTGAAGCATATTCAACCACTTGCTCCACCGGCACATCGCGCATGGTGCCTTGATTCTTCCCACGTTTACCTATGAGTTCGGTGATGGAAACTGGCGTGTAACCCAAATAGGTTTCACTCAAATAATCCATGCCGTGTTTCATATCGGGCTCAACGAGATAATGCGCCAACATGGTATCGTAAACAGGCAAGGAAACTTCTACTCCAAACTGACGCAAAACGAGCAAATCGAATTTTACGTTTTGTCCAATTTTTAGGATGGTTTTACTTTCGAGCAAAGGTTTGAAATAACTGAGAATTCTAGCTACTTCACTTTTATCCGAAGGCGTTGGAACATAATACGCTTCGCCTTCTTTTACACTAAAAGAAAGTCCGACTAATTCTAAACTAAAATAATCGAGTGAAGAGGTTTCGGTATCAAAACAGAACTCTGTTTGTTGACTTAATAAATCCGCCAGGTTCTTCAACTCCGACTCACTTTCCACACGGAAATACGTATGCGGAGTGTTGCTGATATTTTTCCCTTTTTCAGCTGGTTCTGGATGATCTTCTTCGGGTGCATTTTCCTCACCGAACATAGAAATTTGTCCGTTCGATGGCTTTGGTGCTGCAGGAATACTCTTCTTCACTTCCGGCGCTATCTGTTGATTCACGCTAAAATCGGCACCCAAAATACGTCGGCCCATACTGCGAAATTCGAGCTCGGTAAAGAGTGCAGCTAATTTCTCCCGATCAGGTTCCGAAATCAATAAATCATCATCACTCACTTCAATGGGAACATCCAAAATAATGGTAGCAAGCATTTTTGAAATATGCGCCTGGTCGACAAACGCCGCCACATTTTCTTTCATTTTGCCCTTCAATTCATGCGAATGAGCAATCATATTTTCCATC
>JBIKOC010000413.1:0-2596 GCA_044358335.1 Flavobacteriales bacterium
TTCCTTCCTAAAGGTTTGGTCGGATTACTGATTGCAATCATTTTCCTCGCCGCTTGGGGCTCTATTGCAGCTGCTTTAAATTCGTTGGCTTCCTCCAGTATCATCGATTTACACAAACGGCATAGTTCCGTTCAATTGACTAAAGATCAAGAATATCGCTTGTCGCGCTGGTACACGTTCGGCTGGGGAGTTTTCTGTATTGGCGTGGCTTGTTTTGCTTATAATTTGGGGAATAGCCTCATTGAAGTTGTCAATATTCTCGGTTCCATTTTTTACGGTCCAATTCTCGGAATATTCCTGTGTGCTTTTTGGATGAAAAGCTGTTCTGCTAAAGCTGTATTCTGGTCAGCCTTGCTTTCTCAAACAGTAGTCATTATCCTTTTCAAAACCACCAGCATCAGCTTTTTATGGTACAATGTAATTGGTTGTTTAATCTTGATGTTGGCTGCATGGATACTCTCGCATAGCATTTTCAAAAAAAACTCAGTAACCTGTAACCAATAATCGTCTAGCTGCCGATAAAGAACATTTCTGATAGGTTGAATACGCTTGCGCAGCTGCCGAACGTATTGCTTCCTTATCGTTGAATTTACTCACCCATTCATGTAAAGCCGCTTCAAGAATATAGGCTTCTGGCGCCATTAAACCGGTTGACCAAACCAGGGGAACTGCACCACATTTCTTCAACCACGGACTGAAGTAATGTTTGCTGTAACAGGCTAAAACAATGCTTTCCCGATATGCTCCATCAGCTGTAATATTCAAGTTGAGATCGAAGTCCATCAATCCATCATGACCAATGTAGCAGAGCAAATTGGACGAACCGCCTGATGGATATTTCTTTCCTTTTACTTCAACACTATCGCGGTGTTTTCCGGAATTCGATTCTATAAACCATTCGGTACATTCCTTAATGTACTTTCCATCCCAAGCATCCGCAATAAAAATAACGGGATCAGTTTTGTGCTTAAAAACTAATCGCTGAAGAATCTTGGGGTTTTTCTGTGTCGATTCTCCTAACAACATCCATTCTTTACTACGTGTAAAAACAGTTTTTACTCCATAACGAGCCCCCCAATACAAATTCGTCGAAGGACTTTGTCCGTTTCCAATTCCAGCTGGAACTTTTACAATTCCTTGATATTGATTATCGCACAAGGCAACCACTGCGTGAACGATTCGGTTTTGTGCCAATAAAGAAGCCGGAAAGCACATCCCAATGAGCATGTACATTCCGGCTAATGAAATTTGTAATTGCTTTTTCAGGGTGTGCTAGTTTAGATTATCCATCAAATACCGCGAAACGGTTTTGTACAGATGTAAACGGTCTTTTCCTTGAACATTGTGTTCATGCCCCGGATAAATCATATAATCAATCAATACTCCTTCATCCACACACTTTTTAATCATCGCCTGACTATGTTGCCAAACTACTACATTGTCGATAGTTCCGTGGATTAACATCAAACGATCTTTCAATCCTTTGGCACTGTTAATCAAATTAGCTGTTTCATATCCATCATTATTTTCTAGCGGTGCATCCATGTAGCGTTCGGTGTACATGATTTCATACATCTTCCAATCGATAACCGGACCGCCAGCTACACCTGCTTTGAAAACTCCTGGGTTTTTAGTCATCAATGTAGTTGTCATAAATCCTCCGAAACTCCAACCATGTACACCCATTCTCTGACTATCCACATAAGGCAAACCTTTCAAATAATTAACGCCTGCTAATTGGTCTTCCATTTCTACCACTCCTAATTTACGGTGAATGGCTTGCTCAAACTCCAATCCGCGCTCTCCTGAACCACGATTATCAAGTGTGAAAACCACATAGCCTTGTGCTGCCATCCAGCTCATCCATAAATTTCCGCCTGCCAGCCAACGATTAGTCACCATTTGGGCATGTGGACCGCCATAAACATAAACGACAACTGGATATTTTTTAGTCGCATCGAAATTAAATGGCTTGTATAATCTTCCGTTTAAGATGGTGCCATCCGAAGCTTTTACTTGAACCAATTCAGGTTTACTTAATGCATAATCCTTAATTGGATCAGCCGATTGAATTAAAGTGCGCACAGTCTTTCCTTTTCCATCCAAAACACGTTGGGCGCGGGGAGTAGTTAGATTACTGAAATTATCTAGAAAATAACTTCCAGTGCTGTTCATTTGAATATCATGCACACCACTTTCCGGAGTTAAAATGCTTACATCTCCTTTCATCGATGCCTTGATGAGCTTACGATCTAAACCCACATTATCGGCAATCATAGCATACGCAAACTTCCCAGCAGCATCAAATCCTAAAACATCCGTCACCACATAATTTCCTTTGGTGATTTGAGCCAATAATTTCCCCGTTAAATCGAATAAATACAAATGATCAAATCCATCGCGTTCACTTTGCCAAATAAATTGATCATTTTTTCCCGGAATAAATACAGCAGGATGCTCCGGTTCAACCCATTGTGGATCAGTTTCGGTAAATAATGTCTTCACAAATGCACCATCAGAAACTTGATATTGATTCAAGTGCATTTCGTTTTGACCACGATTTAATTCAGCAATAAACACATACTTTTCATCGGGA
>JBIKOC010000414.1:0-2595 GCA_044358335.1 Flavobacteriales bacterium
TGTTAAACCCTTTGGCAGCAGCGGCTGGGATTATTCAATGGCAACAGGTTATGTATCTTATTCTCCTTCCAAATACTTCAACTTCCAATTTGGGAATGATAAGCTGTTTATTGGAGATGGATACCGCTCCTTGTTTCTTTCCGACAATGCTTACAATCAACCCTATTTCCGCATAAGCACCACCTTTTGGAAAATACGTTACACCAATTTATTTGTCAGCTACCAAAACGTAGGAAATGCTTCCAATAGTGGCGTTGGCGGATATTTACAGAAGTTTGCTACTTATCATCATTTAAGTTTGAATGCAACTAAATGGCTGAATATCGGATTGTTCGAATCGATTATTTGGCAAGGTGGTGATACTACTGGTGCTCGAAGAGGTTTTGATGTGAATTACCTCAACCCAATTATTTTCTATCGTCCGGTTGAATTTTCACGCGGATCACCCGATAATGTTTTGATTGGAATGAATTTCAAAGCCATGATTTTGAAAAAGTACCAACTATACGGACAAGTATTGTTGGATGAATTTTCGTTGAAAGAAGTTAAAGCTGGAAACGGTTGGTGGGCCAATAAGCAAGCTGCTCAACTAGGTTGGAAATTTTATCGATTCTTGGGAATTAAAAACCTTGTTTGGCAAAACGAATTCAATTTCGTTCGTCCTTATATGTATGGACACTTTACGGGCGAACAAAGCTATACGCACTTTGCTCAACCACTCGCCCATCCACTAGGAGCTAACTTCATTGAGAATGTTCAGTTTTTAAGATATCGTTTCAAGAGATGGGGCTTTCAAGGAAAGATTTTATTGTCTCAATATGGAGCTGATACTTCAAATGCAGCAGGCATGAGTTCTAATTTTGGCCAAAACATTTTTGCTGGAACTGCGGAAATAGGAAGTGGCCCCACGATGGTTCCTTCGATTTATGGAAATTATGTTTTACAAGGATTGAAAAACACGGTTCTATTTACTGATTTGACTGTTTCTTGGTTGGTGAATACCCGAACGAATATGCGACTGGAACTCACATTTTCGAGAAGAATGCAGGAAAATGAACGTATCACTCAAAATACCAATTGGTTTTTTGTGAGTTTCCGAACAGCCTTACCGAATCGGTATTATGATTTCTGAAATGAACAAATAACTAAGCGATACGTTTGCAGAGCATAGGTTTTACCTATTTTTGCCGCAATTATAAAATTAGGTGTTGGCTCAAGACGTTTCCCATACTTCCGAATCATCTGCTTTTGCTTCTAAGGCGAAAGATCTGATGCAATTACTCAAGCTAAGATTGGCTTCTCTAGTTGTGTTTTCGGCTGTGGTTTCTTATCTGATGGCTGCCGACAAACCCGATTGGGCTATTGCACTATTACTCACTCTGGGAGGATTTCTGGTAACTGGCTCATCCAATGCGTTTAACCAGATTATTGAGAAAGATTTGGATAAACTCATGGCAAGAACAGAGAATCGTCCTATGCCACAAGAGCGATTAACACACACCGAAGCTTTATTCTTTTCGGGATTAATAGGATTGTTAGGTATTGGAATTTTGTGGTATTTCATCAATCCATTGAGTGGTATCTTGGGGATTGCAGCATTAGTTTCGTATGTAGCTATTTACACACCGCTCAAGCGAATTACTCCATTTGCAGTTTTTGTAGGAGCATTTCCAGGAGCAATTCCACCCATGTTAGGTTGGGTTGCTGTATCGGGTGAGATGAGTATTCAGGCTTTGATATTATTTGGAATTCAGTTTATGTGGCAATTTCCGCATTTTTGGGCATTAGCTTGGATGTTGGATGATGATTACAAAAAAGCAGGATTTCAAATGTTACCGGCATCTGATGGTCGTTCAAAAACATCGGCATTGCAAGTAATGGTTTATACAGCCAGTGTAATACCATTTGGATTACTTCCCTTTGTATTTAAGATGGCAGGTCCTGTTTCGGCGGTTATTATCACCCTTACAGGTATTTACTTTTTAATGAAAGCTATCAAGCTTCATTCAACATTAGAAATTAGTGATGCGCGGAAACTCCTGTATGCATCCTTTATCTATCTCCCTGTTGTTCAGTTAGCATTACTGTTCGACAAACTTTAATCACGTTCGATGACAACTCTATCGGAAACCAAACACGAAGAAAAAGAGCTTCGGGATAAAGTAAATAGAAACCTGCTTTACATTGGCATTTTCAGCAGTGTAATGCTATTTGCAGGACTAACTTCTGCCTACATTGTTCGCCAAGCAGATGGTAATTGGTTACAGTTTACTCTTCCTTCCATGTTTTGGATAAGTACAGGAGTGATTTTAGCTTCTAGTGCTTCCATCAATTGGGCATTAATTGCTGCCAAGAACAATCGCTACAGTCAAGTTACTCAAGCATTAGGATTGACCTTATTACTAGGAATTACATTCTGTATTACTCAAATTTTAGGCTGGAAGGAGCTGACAAAAGGTGGAGTTTACTTTGCGGGAAGCTCATCAAATCCATCTGGAAGCTTTATGTACATTCTATCGGGAGTGCATTTAGTTCACATTATTACAGCTATCCTTTATGCTGGATTAATTTTTTACAAATCGTTAAGTCAAAAAT
>JBIKOC010000415.1:0-2587 GCA_044358335.1 Flavobacteriales bacterium
AGACGATCTACGTATGAAATATCGTTACCTCGATTTACGTCGTAACGTGGTTCGAAAAAACCTAGAACTCCGCCACAACTTAGCAAAGGCAATTCGTGCTTATCTCGATCATGCAGGTTTTCTCGAAGTGGAAACTCCAGTACTCATTAAATCTACACCAGAAGGTGCCCGCGATTTTATTGTGCCATCTCGTATGAACCCGGGTGAGTTTTATGCACTTCCTCAAAGTCCTCAAACATTCAAACAAATTCTCATGGTGGCCGGATTCGACCGCTATTACCAAATTGTAAAATGTTTCCGTGACGAAGATTTGCGTGCCGACCGCCAACCGGAATTCACTCAAATCGACTGTGAGCTTACTTTTATTGAGCAAGAAGATATCTTGAATATTTTCGAAGGTTTAGTGCGTGAGTTATTTGTTGCTATGAAGAATGTCACATTTGAGGATTTTCCTCGAATGACCTATGCCGAAGCCATGGAACAATACGGGAACGACAAACCCGATATTCGTTTCGATATGCGCATTTGTGATTTCACTTCAAGCACGCGAAACTCAGGTTTTGTGGTATTTGATCAAGCCGAGTATGTGGCTGGAATTGCCGCAAAAGGATGTGCAGAATATACACGTAAACAGGTAGATGAATTAACCGATTGGGTGAAAAGACCTCAGTTAGGAGCAGGTGGCTTAATCTACATTCGCATGAATATGGATGGTAGCGTAAAATCATCTGTCGATAAATTCTTCACAGAAGATCAACTACATTTATTCTGTTTGCAGGCAAAAGCTCAACCGGGAGATTTGGTTTTAATTCTTGCTGGTGCAAAAACGCGTACTCAAAAAGCTTTGAGTGAATTACGTCTCGAAATGGCAAATCGTTTAGGCCTTCGCCCGAAAGATACCTTTGCTCCTTTATGGGTCCTTGATTTTCCATTGTTAGAATGGGATGAGGAAAATGCTCGTTATCATGCAATGCATCACCCATTTACTTCTCCTAAACCTGAAGACATTTCTCTATTGGAAACCGATCCGGGAAAAGTCCGCGCCAATGCTTACGACTTGGTAATTAACGGAGTTGAAGTTGGAGGTGGTTCGATTCGTATTTTCGACAAAGGCTTGCAAAAGAATATGTTCACTTTACTTGGCTTTAGTGATGAAGATGCTCAAGCTCAATTTGGTTTCTTGATGAATGCGTTTGAGTTTGGAGCTCCCCCGCATGGTGGAATTGCTTTAGGATTCGATCGTTTATGTTCCATCTTTGGTGGGGCAGAATCTATTCGAGATTTCATTGCTTTCCCTAAAAATAACTCAGGTCGCGATATGATGATTGATTCTCCTTCAGAAGTAAATCCCGATCAGCTTCGCGAATTACAAATCTCAGTTCAAAAAAAGACAGTATGAGAAGTACTATTGGGTTGATTGCTATTGCTCTTCTGTTGTTTTTTGCTACTCCTCAAGAAAGTTTAGCGCAATACAAGCATTCAGAAGCGTTTGAGAAGGGGATTACAGTTATCGACCTGAATACGAGCTTTGGAACATACCGTGATAAAGCTTTTGTTACGCAGCGAATGCCCATTTTCTTGGGTGCCGAATACGGGATTAATAATGATATCAGTGCTGGATTATTTGGAGGATGGAATCAACGTACATACAAGACAATCAATAGTTTTGCTTACGACGTGAATTATCTATACTACGGAGGGAGGTTTAGTCTGCACTTAACCAGCTTTTTACGTAAGCATACTATTTTGAAATTTAATCCACATAAAGTGGATTTGTATGGTACAATCTACGTTGGAAGACAAGTTGCTCGTCAGCAAACATTCTCAGGTACAGGCTATTTAGATTCGGGAGCTACGAATATTTTTGGTGGCTATGTAGGAGCAAAAATATATACCAATTACCAAGTTGGATTTTTGGTTGAACTAGGCGCGGGGCCTTATGGTATCATGAACGTTGGTGTTTGCTATAAATTCTAAGACTTTCCGAGTTCTTTCTTATAGATAGGCTTACGAAGAGCGAATTGAATCCATAATGCAGGATAGATAATCAATTCGAAGAAACGATTGTGAGCCTTGAATTGAATGTCGTCAATAACAAGCAAATCATTTCCCGATTGAACTAGGCTATGTTTATGAAGCCAGCCCGAAAGGAAGAAAGGAAGCCGTATTCCCGAATCAACGAATTGCCAAGAATGATCCGTTTGCGATTCTTCAATTATCTCGCTATCCCAATACTGCCAGGCGAAAAGTAATCGAATTCGTAATTTGACTAAGTCACCTTTTTTGCAACCATCAAATCGGAGCAATTCAGATTTTGGAAATGGAGGACTAAGCTTAAGAAATAATTCCCGGTTAAATAAGGGAATGGTATGGATGACGGTGGTATTTTGAACGCGCGTACTTAGTAAGATACGCATCATTAAAGCGCTTCGAGGGCCGCTTTTACATCTTTCATCAGCCACATGGGCGTTGAAGTTGCTCCACAAATCCCAACAGTTTGATTATCGTCGAACCAAGAAGAATCGAGTTCTTCCACTTTACTGATAAAGTAAGTTTCGGGATTTACATCCTTGCAAACCTGAAACAA
>JBIKOC010000416.1:0-2583 GCA_044358335.1 Flavobacteriales bacterium
TGTGACTGACTTTGCAAGATTTCGCGGCTGATCAACATCGGTGCCTTTTATAATAGCCACATGATAAGCCAACAGTTGCAATGGAATAGCATAAAGAATAGGGGAAATAACACTTTCTATTTCTGGCATTTGAAATACTGTAATGCCAGCTTCAGAGTGAATTCCAGAAGATTTGTCAGTAAAGACAATAACTTCACCGCCACGACTACGGACTTCTTCTAAATTTGATTTTAATTTTTCTAGCCAACGATCACTCGGTGCAATCACAATAACAGGCATCTCTTTATCAACAAGCGCTAAAGGACCATGCTTTAACTCACCAGCAGCATAACCTTCTGCGTGAATATATGAAATTTCTTTTAATTTTAATGCTCCTTCCAAAGCAACCGGGTAATTCAAGCCTCTTCCAATAAATAGGGCGTGATTTTTTTTAGAGAAAAATTCAGAAAAATTTTCTAGCTTTTCGTTAAGCGCCAAAGCTAATTTAATTTTAGCAGGTAATGCTTCTAATTCAGTAACTAAAGCATGCTCAGCCATTACATGCAGATCATGTTCTTTCGCTAATGCAATGGTGAAAAGCAATAAAGCAATTAATTGAGTGGTAAATGCTTTAGTGGAGGCAACACTCATCTCTATTCCTGCACGCGTCATAAAAGCAATATCTGCTTCGCGCACTAGTGAACTTTCTGGAACATTACAAATAACTAATGATGCAAGATACCCCAATGTCTTAGACTGTCGTAACGCAGCTAATGTATCGGCTGTTTCCCCTGATTGAGAAATGCAAAGCAATAGCGAATTTTGAGGCACAACACATTTTCGGTAGCGGAATTCGCTCGCTACTTCAATGCTACAAGAGACATGGGCAATTTCTTCCAGCCAATATCGAGCCGTTAATCCTGCATGATAACTTGTACCGCATGCTACAATTTGCACATGTTGAACTTTAGAAAATAACAGTTTGGCATTTTCGCCAAAAATTCCATCTAATAATCGATTATGTACAATACGTCCTTCTAAAGTCGCATCAATCGCTTCAATTTGTTCAAAAATTTCTTTTTGCATGTAATGCTGATATTCGCCTTTGTCTGCAACGTCTGAGGAAAAATCGATAATTTTACTTTCTCGAATAACATTATATCCTTCAGAATCATAAATCTCTATATGATCACAAGTCACGTCGGCAATGTCACCTTCTTGTAGATATATATAATTTTTTGTCACTGGTAATAAAGCCAGAGAATCTGAAGCAATAAAATTTTCATTAATGCCCAAGCCAATCACTAATGGGCAGCCACTTTTCACGGCAATTAATCTTTCAGGGAAATTTTTATTGATAATTGCAAGACTATAAGCGCCCTCTAAGCGTGATACTGCTTTTTGAATAGCGGCTAAAAAATCAGTCGTTTCTTGTGAATAGAAATGCACAAGATGTGCGATAACTTCAGTATCCGTTTGAGATGTAAATTGATATCCCGCTTGCTTAAGTTCATCTCTTAGTGGAGCATGATTTTCAATAATTCCATTATGAACTAAGGTAATATCATGGGAAATATGTGGATGAGCGTTCTGTTCACTAGGAACACCATGTGTAGCCCAACGTGTGTGAGCAATGCCTAAATTTCCATTTAATGGCGTTTGTTTCAAAGCATCCACCAAAGCTTGAACTTTTCCCATAACGCGGCAGCGCTCTAAACCTTTATCCCCAAGAATGGCAATACCCGCGGAATCGTATCCACGATATTCTAATCGCCGTAAACCTTCCACTAAAATTGAGGTAACATTACGTCTTGATGTTGCACCGACTATTCCACACATTTTACCCTTCCTTTTTTGACTTCCATTCTTTTATCGTTTGTTGCCGTGCTCTTGAAACGGTTAACTGCCCATCAGGTGCATTCATTGTAATCGTAGATCCTGCACCGATAAAAGCATTTTTTCCTATTTCTACTGGAGCAACAAGTTGTGTGCCAGACCCAATAAATGCACCGTTTCCAATTATAGTTTGGTGCTTATTGATTCCATCATAATTACAAGTAATGGTACCTGCGCCCACATTAACTCTTTCTCCCATAATTGTGTCACCGATATAGGAAAGGTGATTAACTTTAGCCCCAGCACCAATCTGGCTCTTCTTTATTTCCACAAAATTTCCAATACGAGATTTTGTTTTTAATTCACTGCCTGGCCGTAAACGCGCGAAAGGACCAATGTGACACTGCGATTCGACCCGAGAATCTTCAATCATAGAATTGGCTTCAATAATAACGTCATCACCAAGCCATGAATTTTTTATTATGCAATTGGGCCCAATATGGCAACCACGACCAAGAGTGACTTGTCCTTCAAAAATAACATTGATATCGACGGTTACATCTTCTTGCGTGACCACATCACCACGAATATCGACTCGTGTCGGATCTAACATAGTCATTCCTTGACGCATTAAATTATCTGTGTGTATTTTTTGATAATGGCGCTCAAGCGTAGCTAGTTGTAGCCTATCGTTCACGCCCATGACTTCACAATTATCATTGGGGTATACAGTCGCAACAGCAACACCTTCTTTTACCGCCATCGATA
>JBIKOC010000027.1:0-9005 GCA_044358335.1 Flavobacteriales bacterium
ACTTCAATAAATGGTGAAGATGCAAGAATGGAATCCTTGATGGTTTTGGAAAACGTTTCAACTACTTCGAATTCATAGCCAATATTTCGAAAGCTATTCAGGTACTCAAATGCACGAAGTGAATCAAGAGCTGGATCAGGAATTGGGTTTCCGGGATGGTACAGACTGGTAATTTTTCCATCATATTTCACCGTGAAACCATCTTGTGGCATACTTGGATATTTAACTTCAACCGAACGCATATCACGGTAATCGTAACGGAAAATCACAGGATCGCGCCACAATCTTCCATCAGAATTAAAGCGGGTTTGTAAAAAGCCTTTTAATCCAGGTATGTGAATCTCATAGGGAGATTCGGCGCCATCCATTAACATGTATGTGGCCATTTTATCGGGCGTTTCGGCTGCCATAAAAAACACTTTCGTCAACTCCCCTTTTTGATAAATCTCCACTTTCCGTTGAGATGGACCAGCCAAATCTTTCAAGACTTTTTGCTCCATTGATTTAGCTACTGGATTTCGAACAACCATTTTATTCAAGGTCTCCAGAAGCATTTTTATTCCATCCTGGCGAGCATTGTATTTCCCATCAACCGACCACAAAGCTGGACCTTTACGCTCTAAAAGAACTTTATGATTCTGCTTGTCGGCTATGAAAATACGATCTACTGAAGCGGTGTCTTCGACGGTAAAATTCTTCAAATCACCACCTAAAGTTGTGCGGCCATTTTGCATATACATGTAACCTAAAACAGCTACGAGCAATACAATACCGATAATCAGAATGCGGTTCGATTTCATACTTGTTATGAGTGATTTCTACCAAATTTACGTTTACGCAAGAAGCTAAGAATGAGTCCTGAAATCAGAATGAGTATGATTGGAACCAGCACATTGCGAATTTGAATGGCCGTTCGTGAAGATTTTACTTGAGTTTCATCCAACAAACGAAGTTTAACCTCACGTGAACGAACCGAAATTAATCCAGAATCATCGCACAAGTAATTCACACAATTCAAGATAAAATCTTTGTTGCCAAATAATTCTCCCGTGTAACGATCATATCCCAGAGGCGACATTCGACCCGTTGTGCGGGAATAGCTGTTTTTGATTACATCTCCATCACCCACTACAATCATCGCCCCCGGCTTAATACTCGATTCAAGAAAGCCGATTTTATCCGAGTTTCGAATCTGTGGCGACATCCGATTCCGGAAAATCGAAGTGAACGAACCTTCGAGCAAAATCGCGAATGGCAATCCCGAGCTGGAATATTGTCTTGGATCGGGAGTTTCTCGCAAGATATTGAGTGAAATCCGAGCTGGTGTACTTAAAATTCGTGAACGTTTGGAGCTCGATAGCAAGATTGTTTTCTTGATATCGGGAGCCCCAACTGTATCAACCGTACTGACGAATTCGAACTTGGTTGCATTGAGATTATTGACAACCGGATGTTTCGAAGCTGGCAAACTCAATGGAAAAAATGGCCAGCGTTTAGGAATAAAGCGAGGCTGATTACCGACCATTCCAGCCACAACAGGTATAACTGAAGCTCTCAAATCGGCTACTAAATCGGGATTTACCCGAGCACCATATCGAAATAACTGATCATCCAAATTCAAATCAATCGGATAGACAAATTTGTTGCTGTACACATTCAAACTATCCATCGATGCATCGACTTTATTAATCAGCCAAAGCACTTTACCGCCTCGCATGATGTATTGGTCGATGATGAATTTGTCCTTTTCCGAGAAAGCCGAATCGGGACGGGCAATGATGATGGCTTTATACCGCGGAATAAACTTAACGGTATCGCCTTTTTCGGCACGTAAAACCAAACTGGTTAAGTTGCTATCCAAGCGTTTACGCTCAACTGCATAATATTCTTCCAGCGAAAGCGTAACGTCTTTGGTATCGAGTGAATCGAGTTCTCCGTGACCTTCGATAAAGCAAATACGAGGTTTGATGACCGTTCCTAACTTGCGGATGGTATTGGTCATTTCGTATTCTAAATCGTTCACCGAACGGGTGATGAGCTCTTCTTCGTTTGCATAGGTCTGACTGCGCAACAACTGTAAAGGTAGCGTGCGAGTTTTAAACGTGATAAGAGCACCTGGCCAGATTAAGGTTTGAGAAACGCCCGATGCTTTTTGTTCAACCGGATTGGTGTAGGTTAAACCTGCATCTAACAATTGCTGATAGATAGCGCGACGTTCCTTTTCGTTTTCACTTTCGGAAGGGTTGATGAATTCGTATTCCACGAAAGAAGAATAAGCACGAAATTCATCGAGTAGTTCTTTGGTTGAGTTTCGAAGCTTGGTATAATTCGCAGGTAAATCACCTTCGAGATAAACCTTCACATATACGTAATCATCTAGATTTTCGAGTAATGCGATAGTAGCATCACTCAAAGAATAGCGACGTTCGGACGTTAAATCGAAACGGGTGAATTTGAAAGAGGCAGCTAGATTTGCTAGGATAAGCAAAACAACCAGTAGCACCAAGTTTAAGATGGCGCTCCTTTTCAGTCGGGACGATGGAGAGGGAACTTTTGCCATACTTACCAGGTACGGCTTAGAAGCCGGAAACGTGTTAGTGCTAGAAAAAACAAGGTAAACGAAATGAAGTATACTAAATCGCGACTATCAATAACACCACGACTCATAGAACCAAAATGTTCGTTGATGCCCAGTTTGATGATGAGTTGATCGAGCGGTTGAAAAAGTTCCATCGAGGCAATGGAGTCGAAACCTGCATAAAAGAAGAAACACAGGAAAAATCCAATGAGGAATGATACGATTTGATTTTCGGTTAGCGAAGAGGCGAATAGTCCGATGGAGACAAAAGAACCACCTAGGAATATTAGTCCAAGATAAGAGCCCCACGTTCCACCTGAGTCGATGTTTCCAACAGGATTACCGAGTGATTTCAGACTGAAATAATAGACAATGGTGGGTAGAACCGAAAAAATAACCAGTAACAATCCGGCTAAATATTTAGCGGTGATGATTTGCCATTCGCTGAGGGGACGAGTAAGGAGCAATTCGATTGTTCCGGTACGTTGTTCTTCAGCAAACGAACGCATGGTGATGGCTGGGATGAGAAACATGAACACCCAGGGCGCTATCACAAATAAGTTTTCGAGCGAGGCAAAACCTGCATCGAGAATATTGAAGTTCCCGGGAAATACCCAGAGAAAAAGACCGATGGCCAGCAAGAAAATGGTAATCACGCTGTAACCGATCAACGATGTGAGGAAACTACTGATCTCCTTCCGCAATAGTGCTATCATTCGAAAGCCCGTGTTTTAGCAGGGACGCGCAAAAATACACCTTTTTAATTCTGAGCAACATGAACATAAAATGATGGTTGTCGGAAACTCCCTTCGACAAGCTCAGGGAGCGGTTCAGGGAAAGGGAGATTTGACGATATCGTAAGAGGAACGTAATTTAGGTTCCCTTAGCTTGTCGAAGGGCAAATCTTAAAATAGTAAATAAAAAACTAGCAAACCCCGGAATGAATTCCGGGGCAGCTAGATTAATCCAATCAAATTATCAGCACATTAAAAAATAGCACATCAGCACACTAGCACACCAGCACATAAAAATTAGCACACTAGCACACCAGCACACCAGCACATCAATTACCTTTGTGTCCGTAAAACACCCAACCATGATTATCGAACAACTTTACGATAAAGGGCTAGCTCACGGCTCTTATATCATCATTAGTGATGGACAAGCAGCAGTAATTGACCCAGCGCGTGATCCTCAACCATACTATGATTTTGTTGAAAAGCATCAGGCAAAAATTGTTGCTATAATTGAAACACATCCACATGCTGACTTCGTTTCGAGTCATTTTGAAATTGCTCAAAAAACAGAAGCAACAATTTATGTAAGTAAGTTACTTGGAGCAGATTATTCTCATCAGGCATTTGATGATGGTGATGAAATTTCTTTAGGAAAAATCAAGCTTGTGGCAATGAATACACCTGGACATTCGCCCGATAGTATTTGTGTGTTATTGAAAGATGAGTTAGGAAAAGATCATTCTTTGTTTTCGGGTGATACCTTATTTGTAGGAGATGTTGGTCGTCCGGATTTGCGAGAATCGGTAGGGAATTTAACTGCACAACGTGAAGAATTAGCGCGTGCGATGTTTCATTCAGTTCAGGATAAACTCAAGAAACTTCATGAAGAAGTATTAGTATATCCGGCACATGGAGCAGGTTCGTTGTGTGGGAAAAATTTGAGTAGTGATTTATCGAGCAGTATTGGTCGAGAATTGAAAACCAATTATGCCTTTCAGATTTCAGATGAATCGGAATTTGTGAAAGCCTTGATTCAAGATCAACCCTTTGTTCCGAAATATTTCGGTTACGATGTGAGTTTGAATAAACAAGGTGCTTCAGACTTCGAAGCGAGTATTGCTGCCGTTCCTCGAATAGCTGCTGATTCAATTTTAGAAAAAAATGTACTCGTTATAGATGCTCGTCCTCAGACTGCATACCGAGACGGACACATTCATGGAAGTATCAATTTAATGGATGGAGGTAAATTTGAGACTTGGTTGGGATCGATAGTTGGACCAGAGGAGCAATTTTATTTAATTGCCGAAAGTGCAGAAATGGTTGAAATTCTCATTCGTAAAGCAGCAAAAATTGGATACGAATCGCGCATCAAAGGTGCATTAACAACACCACCTCAATTAATTGAGACATTGGAAGAAGTGGATGTGGATGATGTGCGGTCGATGACAGATGCCTACACGATTGTTGACATTCGTAATACAGGCGAAACAGCTACACGAAGGATTTTTCCAGGAGCATTGGAGATTCCTCTGCCTGAATTACGTGAACGTATTGCAGAAATCCCTTCCGATAAACCTATATTAGTACATTGCGCTGGAGGTTATCGTTCTGCTGCAGGCGCCAGTATTATTCAACCTTTCGTGAATGTGCCGGTATACGATTTGGGTGAAGCTATTTTGACATTTTAATTTAATCAGATGAAAAACATCTTTCTTCTTCTTTCCATTTTAATGGCAATTCCAGCAATTGCACAAAAAAAAGGACGGCTCGAAAAGCTTGATCCGAAAGCTTTCCAAGTAAAAACAGTTCACTTAAAAGGAACTTTATTGGATGTTCGAAGTAAAGATGAATTTACAGCAGAGCATATTAAGTCTGCGAAGAACTTAGATTGGGATTCAAAAGAGTTTAAAGACATCGCTAAAAAGCTTCCTCGTTTCGAACCGGTGTTTATTTATTGTCAGGGCGGTTATCGCAGTAATTTAGCAGCTGAATGGATGTTAGAAGAAGGATTTTCTACGGTGATTATTTTAGATAATGGAATTGATGCTTGGAAAGATTCAGGATTACCGGTTGAAGGAGAGATTGCTCCGAATAAAAAATCCGATAGTTCGTATGATTAATTAATTAATTGAATAAAAAAAGCGCTGTCCGAATTGGACAGCGCTTTTTTCATGAGAAATAAATTGGAATTATTTGCTGATAGAAACTTTGAAGGATTGTTGTGATTTTCCATCCGTTAAAGTCACGAAATACATCCCAGAACTCACTGATTCAGTGTTAATGGAAATATTGTTTTTACCTGCAATTAATTTAGTAGAAACAGCATTCATGATTACACGACCAGAAAGATCCGAAATCATTACAGAGGCAGATCCTGCAACTTTAGCTGAGAAATTTAAAGTAATTAAATCAGTAGCTGGATTTGGGTATACAACTGCTTGATCTAAGTTTCCAATTTGTGAGTTAGCAGATAAAACTAAACCACTAAATACTGCATCTTCGAAATCAGCACCAGTAAGAGCAGGAGAGGTGCCGGCAGGACGATAATCAGGGGCTAAATAATCGTAAGGAGTAGCTAGAATTCCGGTAGTTGCAACAAGTGAATCGTTCATGCTAGCAGCAAACCAAGCGTAAATATCGAATGTGCTACCAGAAATAACTTCACACACTTTTCCAGCTGTATTACCTGCCAAAATATTGTGTTTGAAAGCTAGTGCACCAGATGTTGCATTGGCTTCACAAGCTGTTCCATCAATCATCACACCTTTTGAGTGATCCATGAAGAGTGAATTGAATATTTTCAAATTAGAATTACGACGAATACGAACTGCACGGCGATATCCTTCAGCAATTGTGCTGCTAACATTTCCACGAAGTGGACCAACAATAGTAACGTTACTAAAAATAGAAGCTGTAAGAGGTGTTAGTGCATCTCCTGCAGCATTGTTATCTGATTCAAATCCTTCTGAAGTAGAAACAGTTGGATTGTCAGAAATCTCCGGATCACGAACAGCTAAGCAAAATTGTACATTACCGTTAAATCCAAAATCAGTATCGAAATCATCATCTAAATTACGATAAGCAACTAAGTGAGAACAATTAACAGATCCACCAAACCACTCAAATGCATCATCATTAGCATATGAAACTTGAACGTGATTGACTGTTGTACCACGACCAACTGCTCCTAATGTTAAACCATTAATTTCCTTGTTTGGTGCGTAAACATATCCTCCAAATTCGATACGTACATAGGTTAAAGAACCTGAATTATCATTGTCATCAGGACTTGCTCCACCACCAAATTCAGTATCACTAGTAGGTGCAATTCCTTCGATGTTTGCAATACCACCAACTGAATTAGTATTTCCTTTTCCTAATAAAATAACACCACCCCAATCACCTAAATTCCGGCTTCCAGCGGGTTGACTAGAAGTAAAAACAATTGGTTGAGAGACAGTTCCGTTGGCATTCAATTTAGCCCCTTTGGTAACAAATAAACCTGATCCAGAAGTATTGATATCACCTTGAATGACTGTACCTGCTTCAATTGTAAGCGTAGCATTATTGGTTACGTATATCTGACCTTGCAACAAATAAACATTTCCAGAAGTCCAAGTTGTATTGCTAGATATATTAGCAGATACGTTTACATTAGGAGTTCCATAATTGGTGTTTTGAGGATCCCAATTACACCAGCCATCGGTCCACATGGCAGCAGGAGCAGGAGCAAAAGCCCCTCGGTAATTTGTTGAATTAAAAAATGCTGTTTGAGCGAATGTAGAGACGCCAGCAAAAACAAGAAACAGGAATGTAAACAGGTTTTTCATGTGTGTTAAATTTTACGCTAAAGTAATCTCGCCGAAAAGCCTGTATTTAAACTAATCTTTACCATTAAGTTTAGTTCCGATTACTTAAATGTTAAGGCTCGCTCTAATGTTAACTCAGTGTAAACCATTTCGATTTACTAATAGGAATTTGTAAAATAACCCTAAAGATATATTGTTCTAAAAATATTAAAATAATAGCAAATGACAAACTTTAAATTTGTGTTATGCTATCAAAACTTGTATGTTACATTCAAAGAAAAAGTAGGAGCGAATTTAGAAACCCATATCAAGTTATCGGAATCTAAATCCAGTTTTTGATTATCGTTTCGATCTTGAAAGAAATAGAGTTTTTGTGCTAAACCATCCCGTACAAAAACCTTCACTTCTAATTGTTGTTTTAGGAAGCTTTTGCTGGCTTGAATATCTAATACAGTTCTACCATTTTCCCAAATATCGGGTTCGTTCACATTCCCAACAATGGCGATACGTGTCCCAACCCGATTCAATGCTGCAGATAATGAATACCCTTTATCCTTATTGGCATAAATCAATCCTGCGTTAAATACATAAGGCGATTGACCTTGTAGTGGACGTGTGTTTTCTGTTGCGCCTAAAACATCCGAAACATCCACTGCTGATCGTATATAAGCGTAATTAGCGTATAAGGTAAGGTTATTTAGGAAATGTGTGTCTGATTTTTTAAATACGGATCCTATTATGGTTCTAAATTCGAATTCAGCACCATAATTATTTGCCTTTTCGACATTTTTGAATGACACTTCATTTGCTACATCGGCGCGAGAAATTTGCTCAATTGGATTGATAAAAGACTTATAAAAAACGGTAGCTGAAATTAATTGCCCACGTCCAGGATAAAGTTCCCAACGAACATCGTAATTATGAATTAATGCTCGTTTAAGTGTATCATTTCCAGAATATACAAACTGGGTATTAAAATCATAAAAGGCAAAAGGTGCTAACTCACGAAATTCAGGTCGGTTAAGAGTTTGTGAGTAGCTAGCGCGGATATTTTGTTTTTCAGAAACTGAAATAACTGCATTGGCTGAAGGCAAAATATCAACTTTATTGGTACGTATAGAAAGAGGTTTATTATTATCTAAAGTAGCATCGAGTGTTTGAGTAAATGCTTCTAAACGTGCGCCCCAAACTAAACGGAACCACTTTTTATATCGTGTATTAATCATCACATACGATGCTGTAAGCTCAGATCCCGCTGAATAAGAATCGCTGTTTTTGGTAGCATCTTTCAATTTAAAACCACCTTTTCCGGGTGCAATTAAACCCATATTAGCTGTAGAGAAAATTTGATCATCTGATAAATACGTTAAACTATCCTGAAATTTAACCGATCCACCACCAATGGTTGAATATTGCGTGTACCCCAATTGACGTGCGAAAAACTCTCTTTCCCGCAGCTGAAATGACCCGCCAATTTTCACCTCATTATTTAATTCTTTTCCAATTTTCACAGGATAAGAGGCATCCGCTTTAAAGCTATAAACTTGCTCTTTGTTTTCGGAGAAAAACATTCCACCACCATAGTCTGGACCAACATTCGTTTTAGAAATATTTGCCCGCCAAATTGTATCCCGATTTGCTGGATCACTAGGGTCGTTTGATTGAGCCAAACGAGTATATACATTTCGACGTAGGTTAGGAATTGATCGCTGAATGGAACTATATGATCCAACCCAATTAATTTTTAATTTAGTAGAACCAATTAAATGTTCTCCAATTAATTGTCCGGTATAAATTCGATTACTCGTAAACCACTGTGCCGTGGAACGAAGTAATAGTGGATTACTTTCTAGAGGTGTTGGAGTTCCTTCGCGACGAATC
>JBIKOC010000028.1:0-8971 GCA_044358335.1 Flavobacteriales bacterium
TTACCCCAAAAAGGTTCATCATGATAACGGCAAACAGCATGGCAAGCGGAATAACCGAGGCAACGATAAAGCCAGCTCTAAGATTTCCAAGGAACAGGATTAGAACAAACAATACGATGAGCGCACCTTCCATGAGGTTAGTTGAGACTGTTCCGATGGCATTGTTGACCATTTTGGTTCGGTCAAGAAAGGGCTCGATAATTACCCCTTCGGGCAATGACTTTTGAATTTGCTCAATGCGTTCCTTCACATCGTGAATTACTTCGCTGCTGTTAGCGCCTTTGAGCATCATAACAATAGCACCTGTAACTTCACCCTGATCATTATAACACATTGCACCGTATCGAGTAGCGCTTCCATACTGAACAGTTGCCACATCACGAATTAGTAAAGGAGTTCCGTTGCTTGTATTTCTTATGAATGTGTTTTCGATATCTCGAATACTGCCAACCAAACCTTCGCTTCGAATATATTGAACTGTAGGACCTTTCTCGATATAGGCACCACCCGTGTTTTGATTGTTGTTCTCTAGTGCCGCAAAAATTTCATTAATGGTTATATTGTTTGCCTTGAGTTTATTGGGCTCGACGGCTATTTCATATTGTTTGAGTTGTCCGCCAAAACTGCTCACATCCGCCACTCCTTTAACTCCTAAGAGTTGTCGGCGAACAATCCAGTCTTGAATGGTTCTCAAATCCATTGCGCTGTACTTATGTTCGTAGCCTTTTTTGGGACGAACGATGTATTGGTAAATCTCTCCAAGTCCAGTAGTAACCGGACCGAGCGTGATTGAGCCTACACCTTTAGGGATTTCTGCTTGAACTTGAAGTAGTCGTTCGGCTACTTGTTGTCTGGCCCAATACACATCTACATCATCGTCAAAAACAATCGTAACGAGTGAAAGACCAAAGCGGGAGAAACTTCGTATTTCGTGCATTCCAGCAATATTGCTGTTTGCCAATTCGATGGGGAATGTCACTAGGCGTTCAATATCAGTTGCCCCAAGCGAAGGAGCTACTGCGATAACCTGAACTTGATTATTGGTAATATCAGGAACGGCATCAATGGGCAGTCGAGTAAATTCGTAACTGCCAAAACCAATCAAGGCGATGATAAAAAGCCCGATGATTAGCTTATTATTCACAGAAAATTCTATGATTTTATTTAGCATTATCAGTCGATAATTAGTGAATCAATGAGGAAAATTTGCTTCCTAGGTATGCTGCAAAAGCATGTGTAGAAACACTAAGAAGGAAGCACGTTAATATGAAATGGATGACGATTCTTCGTCAAGAATTCAGCCTAATTGAGGAGGTTGAAACACATACGAGACGTGGTCTCGTGTTTCTTTAGTAATGTGTAATACCGGTTGAATGGGGTATTCGGCTAATTGAATAATTAATAATTCTGGATGTTGAATTTCGGCTGTGTAAGCTGATGTGAAAGTGTGTTGAAAAGGCAGCCTGCAATCATCATCAAAGTGATTCGATGTATTGGAGTAATGAAGAAATAGAAAGTCTGAAAAGGATAACTTACCTTCTGATTCTTTTTCGTGGTGTTGATAATGTTCAATTAAATCAACCACTTTAGGTAATTCGTCCCAATCTGATCCCGGCATAAGACTGCCGGCAAAAAAATAGATTGATAATAAAAGGGATAGAATTTTCACATCACAAAAATAAAGAATGATTTGATTATAATAACATGCTGAACTATTTGATAATTAGAGAAAACAAATGACTGTATTTTGTATTCTTGTAAATGGTTTTATACATGAAAAAGTACATTCTATTTTTATTTCTCGGTTTAGTAAGCATTAATTTAATTGCTTCACCAGGAGATACAATCAGCCTTCAATCGCATACCAATGTGTTAATACGTACAAATCCCAATGTGGGCTCTACGACGTATAAAAACTGGGTTGTTTTTCCAGATGCTTCAATTGGTATTCATAAAGTGCTGATGAAATTATCGTTTAAATGTCCTTCAGGTGAAAATTGTGGAGAATGGGATTATTTAAACTACATCTATCTCCGACGAAAAGGAAGTGTGAACAATCCGTCTCAAGACATTGAACTGGCTCGTTTTATCACTCCGTATGGAAATACATTTACATCTGCTTGGACAGCTCAATGGGAACAGGAAATTACAGATTTTGAAGGTCTATTGAAGGATTCAATTGAGATTGATTATGTGCATACTGGATATGAAACGAATGTAGGACGAGGCTGGGTTATTAACTTATCGTTTCAGTTAATCGAAGGAACACCCATTAGACCATTTCGTGACATTCATAAATTATGGAACAGCTCTTTTATGTATGGAAATGCAAATGCTCCTTTTAACACACTTGTAGAGCCAAAGGAAATCCAATTAGGTGCATCAACCGAATCCATGCGCATGCGCATTATTCAAAGCGGACACGGAGCTGAGCCTTTAGAATTATGTTCGGAGTTTTGTCCTAAAGAACGCACGCTTTCTCGCAATGGAGAAACATTCTCAAATGAGTTAGTATGGCGAGATAACTGTGGACTAAATCCCAATTATCCGCAAGGAGGAACATGGATTTACGATCGAGGAAATTGGTGTCCAGGCGATTTAGTTTTTCCTAGTCAATATGATATGAGTACTACAGCTAGTTCAACTCAAACGTTTTCTATGAGTATGGAGGATTTTGTCTCTACCTCATCTGGGAATTATATGATTGAATCCTATTTGATTGAATATGGAGCACCTAGTTTTCAAACTGATGCATCAATCGAAGATATTTTAGCTCCTAGCACGAAGTATTACTACAAACGGTTCAATCCAATTTGCGGAAGACCCAAAATTTTGCTTCGAAACAACGGAGTACAAGCTTTGACATCAGCTCAAATAGAATATGGTCCAGCAGGTGGAATAAAAAGTAATTATACTTGGAATGGCAATCTTGCTTTTATGCAATCGGTTGAGGTAGAGTTACCAGCAAACGTAATTTGGGGTAATTCATCCGGAGTATTCGTGGCGGAATTGAAATCGGTGAATGGGATTTCGGATGAATATTCTCCGAATGATCGCTATCTATCGAATTTTATCGCACCTTATGTAGTTCAGGAGCAATTTGTGGTGAATTTGTTAACCAACACAATGCCCGAGGAGAACTCTTGGAGGATTACTGATCAGTCTGGAAATGTACTTTACAGCAGAGATAATTTCGAAGCAAATACCGAATACCGCGATACAGTTAGTTTACCTGAAGGCTGTTACGAATTTATCATCGAGGATACCGGAAAAGACGGATTAAGTTTCTGGGCAAACGAAGCCGGAGATGGGTTTATCCGGTTTAGAAGACTTGGAAATAATTCAATACTTAAATCATTTAATCCTGATTTTGGAACGCGTGTTACCTATCCATTTACAACAGGATCAATATTAGGAATAGAGGCATTTTCTGAATCAGAGCCAGTTATGCAGATTTTTCCTAATCCATCAGCAGGAAATTCACATTTGAATATTGAATTGAATACGCCCGAAGATATTCAGGTGCAGGTTTTTAATTCGGCCGGACAGGTTTTAGTTCAGTTAAATCCGGAGAAGAAATCAGCACATTTACTAGAAATGCCTGACTTCGTTCCTGGTTTTTACTTAGTACGAGTTGTTGCCGGAACGTATGAAAAAACCTTGCGCTGGTTGGTCGTGAAGTAATTTAGAATTTGAGTTTTAACATCGCCATCACGTTTCTACCTGCTTGAGGAAAGAAGTAATTGTAGTCGTAACGTACATTCCCGGAGAACCCAGAATAGGTATAACCATTCGGGTTGTATTTCACGTCGAGTAGGTTATTGATCTGAAAAGCTAATTCCAAACCGGGGGCTTTTATGAGTTCGGGCGTCCAGTTTATTCGGATCGATTGTGTTGTAAATGCATCCAGTTTTCGCAAATCAGATTGTGTATTATCGAGGTATTGTTTCCCTACGTATTTGCTGATTAGAGAGATTTTGAGTTTCCGGAACGGTTCGTAAGAGAGGGTTGAAGATGCAATTGTAGATGGGGAGAACGAAATGTCGGTATTCGTGTGAAGGATACTGTCTTGAAGTCCGGTATCGTAATTATCTACAAACTCAGTGAATGAGCGGATTTTATTTTGGCTAAGGGTTAGATTAGCTTGCCAATTGAGTTTGCGAAGAATCTGCCAAGCAGCTTCTAATTCAATACCTGCTCGGAAACTTTCTGGTGTATTGATACGACTATAAGCTCCCACATCATTCACAGCACCGGTTAGTACCAATTGATTGATGTAATTCATGTAATATCCAGTTAATCCAGCTTGAATTTTTTTTCCTTTAAAACGATAGCCAAACTCGAAGTCAGTTAGATGCTCTGGTGTAGGGCGACTTTTTGCCGATGAATTGATATAGTCATCCCGAACAGGTTCTCTATTACCAGAAGAAACAGAAGCAAAGAATCGGTTTTGATTATTAATATCCAAAGTCACTCCGCCTTTCGGATTTAAAAAACGAAGTGTTATTTCTTGTTGGAAAGGCACCAATGAATTATTGAACCCTAAAAACGAGTAGTTAATAGTTCGGTATTGAATATCGAGGAAAATACCAAGCTGGTTACTAATCTCATAATTTGCTTTTGCGTATATATTGAAATCTGTTTTTCGCGCAGTGTCTTGGTAATAGCGATAATTAATTGGGAAGGCATTGGCATACGTAGCCCAAATTACTTCTCCATAATGTGTTCCATTGTATTGATTCCATCCACCACCAACAATGGCTCTTAGTCGATTAGTAGGAGTAAAAGTGGCGGAGAAAACAGTACCATAAAAATGATTGTCGAGCCAACGACGACGAATGAGGTTGGTACTTGAAATGGTATCGACAGGAACATAAAAGGTGTCGTTTTCAAAAATAATTTGCTTCTGACCAACAAGTATATCCTCTACACCATAATCAGAAAAAGGCTGACCTTCTTTGTATTCTTCGTAGTAACCTCTTCCTCGTGTATAGTGAAGGGCTGCATTTAACAGCAAATTTTTACTTGCTTGGTGATTGAAGAAAAACTGGTAATGGTCCT
The DNA here is from genome assembly GCA_044358335.1 of Flavobacteriales bacterium. Lineage (GTDB taxonomy): Bacteria > Bacteroidota > Bacteroidia > M30B66 > M30B66 > CALQRR01. The sequence goes on from JBIKOC010000028.1 coordinate 5,062, forward strand.
GCTGATAGTTATCGGTTTGATTGGAGTAAAAAGTTTCTTTACCATCAGCTCCGATATAGCTACCGGCTGGATTATACGTTGGGTTGCTCAATAACGAATCTTGCGGAACACCATACCATGCTTGATATGTTTTCTCCATTCCCGAAAACACATTTGCGCGCAAGCTGGTTTTGCCTTTGTACCAAGCTGCACTTAGGTAATACGATTTAAGATCAGACGCAGCACGGTCGATGTATCCATCGCTATTGATTTTCGATAGACGCAAGTCGAAGGTGAATCCGTTGATGATTCCAGTTCCGGCTTCAAGTGTGTTGCGTAAAGTATTAAAAGATCCGGCACTGCTGGTTAGTGAAGCGTATGGACTGCCTTTAAATTCGTTCGTTTGCATGTTTAAAGTTGCTCCGAAAGCCCCAGCTCCATTTGTGGATGTTCCTACACCACGTTGCAATTGTAAACTGCTTACCGAAGAAGCAAAATCGGGCATATTAACCCAAAACAATCCATGTGATTCAGCATCGTTCATTGGGATGCCATTTACGGTAACATTTGTTCGAGTAGGATCACTTCCGCGTACGCGAATACCTGTGTAACCAATGCCTGTTCCTGCATCTGAATTCACCACAACCGAAGGCAGACTATTTAATAACATAGGCATATCCTGACCTAAGTTTTGCTCTGCTATTTCTTTCTTAGAGAGACTGCTAAAAGTCATGGCAGACTTATCACCTGCACGAGTTGCGCTAATCACAACTTCATCGGCAAGAAAAACTTTGCGCTGAAGCGTAAAATCGACGGACGTTTTAGCTGTTGGAGTAATTCGTTTACTAGTAGAAACATAGCCTAGCATACTTACGTCCAATAGAACTTCTTCGGATTTGAGTGCTTGTAAATTGTATTTTCCTTGGGCGTTTGATGAAGTTGCCAAATAGGTTCCTGAGATACTGATGACAGCACCCGGAATGGGTTGACCATTACTGTCGGAAATGGTTCCGGAAATGGAATTTTGGGCTAAACCGCTCATGGAAATGCTGAGCAGTGAAATCAGAGAAATGAATAAAATGCGCATCGCTGTTGTATTAAACAAACAACGGATCGCAGGGGTCGACGAATCCGACTAGTAGTAAAACAATACCATCCTCCCTACGCCGGCATTACCCGGATCAGGTTCTATCGCTCATAAAGGCTGGAGCGATAAGGGTATAATCTCAGCCATGCTTATGCACAGCACCCCTTGTAAACTTCTGCAAATCAACGCAAGGAAGTTGAATCCTGCAAATAAATTATTCTTCGTGACTCAAAGAAGAAGCTTCATCGGCCAGTGATTTCAATGCTTTGCGATTTATTTTGATGACTTTCTTCATGCGTTTATCAAGCGATTTTTGTTTGGCTTTGATGCTCTTGAAGAATTCGGTTTCGGCAGCTGCAAAAACTGGAGTTGCTTTTTCGATCAATTCCATCCCGCGAGGCGTAATGAGCAAGGAACGTGAGCGTGTATCCATGTGATGTGGTTTACGCATGATGAGTTTTCGTTCTTCGAGGGTACGAAGGACTTTTGAAGTCATCATTTTATCGCAATTCGCATGATTGGCCACCATCATCTGAGTGATAGCGGTTGATGATGTTTTGTTGAGCGTTGCTAAGGCGTTTAAGAGCAGAAATTGAACATGCGTGAGCCCAAGCGGATCGAGGCACAACTTCATTTTGCGTTGCCAAAGGTTTGTTACCTGCCAAACAAGAAAGCCGGTACTATCGGAAGGATCTTCAAATGCTAGGTCAAAAGTTGGGACCAGTCGTTTCTTCATGGTTAAGGTATTCAAGCTATTTTCCAACCATCGGGAACAGGTTGTTCGGGATGAAGCAGCACCACATCCCCCTGTTCATCGGTAGCGCCCAAAACTAAGCAATCGGAGCGGAATCCAGCGATTCGTTTTACCTGAAAATTGATTATGGCTATAATTTGCATTCCAACTAAGTCCTCGACAGCGTATCGATGTGTGAGTTGTGCACTGCTTTGTAGAATTCCGGCTTCGCCAAAGTTTATTTTCAATTGATAAGCAGGCTTGATGGCTTTGTTGAAAAACCTGGCTTCGAGTATGGTTCCAACACGCATATCGATTGCAGTAAACTGAGAGAAATCGGCTTCCATCTTATTTCAAATCGGGTCTAAGAAAAACATCCCAATAGCGCTGAGCAGTCATTTCTTCCCAATGTATTTGGTAGTAACGATATTGATAAATCTGAACCTGACAAACAAGCAGTAACACCACGACGAGTGAGCGGGAAACGATTTTTATCCAACTTCGTTTTTGGTGAAGAAGAAGTGCTAGTCCGATACCAAAAACAGGTAAATACTCCACCAATACGCGTGAAGAAAAACTTCCTCCATACCACCAATTCCACCAAGAAGATAAGATGTAGACGAGCGCCAAGCCCCAAGCGGAACCATATACAAGTTGAGGTCTTTTTTCTTTAGGTAGAAACAGAAATCCGGCTAAACCGACTGCTAATAGTGGAGTATAGAGAAATGCTCCTTTTTTATAGCTAAACAAAAATTCAATCAAGTGAGGTTGAAGAAAATGAAAGTCTTCACCGGGATAGGAATCTACAAAGAAATTACCTGTTTGAATCTTCCATAGAATTGGCTGAATGGCTATGATAGAAGATGTAATCAGTATTGGAAGAATGATTAGTTTGGATTTCAGCAATGTTCGTATTCTCAACAAAAAATCATCCCAAGAAACTGCTAGCAGAGGTGATGCGAGAAGTATGAAACCATTTACCGGACGAATTAAAATAATCATCCCTAAACACATGGAAGCTAACAGGAGCAAACGAGTTTGGGGATTCCTCAACCAAGCATGCGTATAGAACAGGAATGCAGACATAAATGCAAACGAGAAAACATGCGACATACCCGGTTCGATGATGCTGTAATAGAACAGGTTTGTTGCGAAAAGTGTGGCAATGAGTGTCCAAGCAATTGAGCTTTCGGAGAATTTAAATTGGAGTAGTAATCGCCGAAGGAAATACAATCCGCAGAGGGCATAAACTATTCCCGCCAGGTTGATGAATAGCTGATAAAGAAAAGAATAGCCATCAGCATTTCCGCTGCTTAATAATGTTAGAATATGAGCGGTTAAGAAGAATGGTAATTCGGCCAATGCCGTTCCACAGAAGTATTTATTGGTAATCGAATTTTCTTTAGGAATGCGATATACAGCCTGATGCCGGGTATCGGTTTGAGGATTCTCGACCGTATTTTGGAATTCGAAACTTAAGTCTTGATAGATGAAAACAGCTGGAAGCCAAGCATAATATCCTCGCGCATCCGAACGTAGAATTCCTTTCCAATAATCTTTTGGCCAGTTGAGGTTAGATGAAACCAAGAGCAAAACGCAAGCGCTCAGCAGCAAAACAATAGCTGAAGGTTTACGAAACCAATTGCTCATTATGACTCAGGATAAAGCAAGTATTTTTTCCGCATTTCGCGATAAGCTTTCAAACCAGGCTCCCAGCTTTTACGAATTTCAGATTCTGTTTTTCCTTCTAAAATCTGTTTTCTCAGCGTATCCGTACCAGCAAGTTTATCAAAGAAACTATTGAAAAACTCTGGTTTCTTTCCATTAGCTTCATATAAACTCTGAAGCCAAAAGAGGTAAATCATTTTTGTATCTCGAACGAAATTCTCACCAAATCCACTTAAGTCAAACCCTTTGCATTCTTTGTTTTCGTATAGTGGAGATTTACTTCCCGGCCCCGATTTAGGAGTAAAAGTAAACTGTCCCACGGTCGAACTAGGAAATCCGATTTGTTCGAAAGGTTTAGGTGTTCCTCGTCCTACACTTACGATAGTTCCTTCGAACAAGCACAAGGTTGGATACAAGTAAATGGCATTCATCGTTTGCAAATT
>JBIKOC010000417.1:0-2570 GCA_044358335.1 Flavobacteriales bacterium
AGAACATGAACTCATTCAAAACGTGTTCGAGTTTGACGATCGAATGGTGAAACAGATTTATGTTCCCCGTACACGTGTTGTTGCTATCGATATTGAAGATGATGTAGAAAAAATCATCGATCAGGTAGTTGAAGAAGGTTATTCGCGGTTACCGGTTTATAAAGATTCTATCGATAATATTATTGGTATAATCCATTCAAAAGATCTCATCCGCCACATGAGATTAAGAAAACCTATCGACCTAAACACATTACTTCGTCCAGCTTATTATGTCCCGCTAGGTAAATTTGTTAATGATCTACTTCGCGAATTACAACGTCAACATATTCAAATGGCTATAGTTACAAACGAATTTGGTGGTACCGAAGGAATTGTAACCATGGAAGATATTATTGAGGAATTGGTTGGAGAGATTCAAGATGAGTACGATGAAGAAAAACCAGCTGTAGAAAAGAAAAGCGAAACGGAGTTTATCGTCAATGCTACTTCATCAATTAGTGATGTAAACGATTGGTTACCAATTGCCTTGGAAGAAGGTACCGATTACGAGACTGTTTCTGGTTTAGTCAACAAATTATTCGATGGCATTCCTGCAGTGAACGAGAAAAAAGAATTCGGTGGTTACCAGATTACAATTCTCAAGCGCTTTAAACATAGTGTAGAGCAAGTTAAGCTGGAGGTTATAGACCGAGATTCGTTAACTTTAGACTGATTATGAAAACGGCAGAGGCACAACGTACGCTCCAAGTGGATGGTATGACATGCGCCAACTGTGCCTTGGGAATTCAGAATTTGTTAAGAAACAAAGGTCTGAAGGATGCTGAAGTTACCTTTGCTATGGGTGAAGTACGATTCACAAGTATTGATTCGTACGAAGAATCAGCCATAAAGAAAGACATTGAGAACTTAGGGTATCAAATAATTGAACCCGAATCTCCTGTTCAAACGGGATTAAACTCAACCGAGAAACGCTTACTCATTTCCTTAATCTTTTCGCTTCCATTACTTGCACATATGCTCATTTCGTGGCATGTGTTACATATGCCTTGGGTGCAGTTTGGATTGTGTTTACCTGTCATGTTTATTGGCTGGCAATATTTTGGAAAGAGTGCCTGGAATTCCCTAAAGACAGGAGTTCCGAATATGGATGTCCTCATTAGTATTGGTTCAGGTTCTGCATTTATTTACAGTGTTTGGGGTAGTATAATTGGAACAGATTCCGCAAACCCCGATCAATTCCTGTTTTTCGAAACTGCTGCGAGTATCATCACCCTTGTTCTATTAGGAAACGTTATAGAACAACGCTCTGTAAAGCAAACGGGGAATGCAATTCGAGAACTAGCTTCTCTACAACCCGAAACGGCACGTAGAATTAGCGAACATGATCATCATACTCACATCGAGGAAATCCCTGCTCGCCTCATCGTTCCAGGTGATTTACTCTTGGTGAATTATGGAGATAAAATTCCTGCGGATGGAATTGTGGAAGATGGGAGTGGTTTTGTAAACGAAGCACTCATCACTGGCGAAAGTATGCCAGTTGAGAAACTTGCTGGATCTAACGTTACTGGAGGTACAATCAACGAAAAAGGGATTTTTCGAATGCGTGCCCTGAAAACCGGAAAAGAAAGTGTGCTCGCAGGGATTATCGAACTCGTTAAATCTGCTCAATCTAAAAAACCTCCTGTACAACGTTTAGGCGATCAAATTAGTGCTGTATTTGTCCCAGTTGTAATTGCTATCGCCCTCATTACATGGCTAGTTACATATGTAGCACTTGAAAACACCATGCAGGAAAGTCTTTTGAGGGCTATTGCTGTCCTAGTCATTTCCTGCCCTTGTGCTATGGGACTTGCTACTCCAACAGCTGTTATGGCTGGAATTGGACGAGCTGCTAAAGCTGGAATTCTGTTTCGTGATGGGGCTGCAATTGAGCATTTAGCAAAAGTTAAAACCATTGTGCTCGATAAAACGGGAACCCTAACAACAGGTGAATTCACTATTGAAAAACTTGACTTGTTTAACCAGGTCGATGAAGAATATGTGCATTCAATAATACGTTCAATTGAATCGCATTCCTCCCACCCTATTGCTCGTTCATTAGTTAAATATCTAGGTTCTGGTCCGCTCATCTCGTTTAACGATATTGAAGAAACCAAAGGACTTGGAATGAAAGCCTCAACAGCCGACCTTCAAGAATTTGAATTAGGTTCAGGGCGATTAATAGATGATAAAGAACTAGCCAATAAATACGATCTATTTCTCTTACAAAATTCAACGTGCATTGCTGCTATTCGATTAGCTGACGAACTAAAACCCGGTTGCAAAGAATCGATTGAGGCTTTGCATGCATTAGGAATAAAAACAGTGATGCTAAGCGGTGATAGCGACCGAAAATGTCAGGACGTTGCGAATCTTATAGGTATCCAGGAAGTATACAGTTCTCAATCACCCGAAGATAAGCTTCAAATAATTGGAAAATTGAACAAAGAAGCTCCAACAGCCATGATTGGTGATGGCGTGAATGATGCGCCCGCTTTAAATCTTGCTTCGGTGGGAATTTCGCTAAC
>JBIKOC010000418.1:0-2569 GCA_044358335.1 Flavobacteriales bacterium
GAACAGCCCTTCTTATAATCATGCAACAAATATATAAATAACCTTGTAATTTGGAAATATAAATTCCAAATTGCAAGGTTAATATTCGTAAATATAAATGCTATTTATTTGTTAATCAATCGAATCGATAATCTTGTTGTCTACTTCGCTTGCAACAGTAATTTTCAGCTTGGGTTCGAGTTCCATAGCTCGTTTAATAGCTGTAACAGCTTCTTTGTTACGCGCCCAAGCGCGACGAGCAATTCCGTTATTCACATCCCAATGCAACATCGATTTAATGCGACGGGCACTGTCTTCCGTACCATCGATCACCATTCCAAATCCACCGTTAATTACTTCTCCCCAACCAACACCGCCGCCATTGTGCAACGAAATCCAAGTTGCTCCACGAAAGGCATCACCAGCAAAATTCTGAACGGCCATATCAGCAGTAAAGCGACTGCCATCATAAATATTAGAGGTTTCTCGGTAAGGAGAATCGGTGCCCGAAACATCATGATGATCGCGTCCTAACACAATCGGCCCACGAATCGTTCCGTCGGCAATGGCTTGGTTAAAACGTAAGGCAATTTGGATTCTGCCTTGGGAATCGGCATATAGGATACGAGCTTGAGATCCAACAACCAATTGATTTTTCTTGGCAGCTCGAATCCAGTTGAGGTTATCTTGAATTTGTCCACGAATATCATCGGGAGCATTTTGAAGCAATTCTTCTAATACTTCGCCAGCGAGTTGATCGGTCAAATCGAGATCTTCTGCTTCACCTGAACAACAAACCCAACGGAAAGGTCCAAATCCGTAGTCGAAACACATCGGACCTAAAATATCCTGAACATAAGATGGATAGCGGAACTCAGCCGTGGCACCTTTCACGTCTGCACCTGCGCGGGACGATTCTAACAAAAAGGCATTTCCGTAATCGAAAAAGTACATGCCTGTATCCGAAAGCTTATTTACTGCTGCTGCATGGCGAATCAAACTCTTATACACCTCATCATGAAAACGATTCGGTTCATCCGCCATCATCCGATTCGATTCTTCTAAACTAAATCCGGCAGGATAATATCCACCCGCAAAAGGATTGTGCAAAGACGTTTGATCTGAACCAATATCCACCCGAATTCCTCGTCGAACTAAGGCTTCCCACAAATCAATCGTGTTTCCTTCGTAAGCCAGCGAAAGTGCTTCTCCTTTTTCACGCGCTTCTTCACAGCGAGAAATCAACACATCTAAATCGGTATGTAATTCATCTACCCAACCTTGTGCATGACGTTTTCGGGCAGCAGCAGAATTTATCTCCGAAGTTATACTTACCAATCCCGCAATTTTTGCAGCCTTGGGTTGTGCTCCGCTCATTCCACCTAAACCGGCAGTCACGAATAGCAATCCTTTACCTTCTATCACATCCGACTGTGCATCGCCACGCTTACGTAAACACATTCGCGCCGCGTTCATAACAGTAATAGTTGTACCATGAACAATTCCTTGCGGACCAATGTACATGTATGACCCTGCGGTCATTTGTCCGTATTGCGTAACGCCTAACGCATTGAATTTCTCCCAATCGTCGGGCTTGCTGTAGTTGGGAATCATCATCCCATTTGTTACCACTACACGCGGGGCATCTTTATGCGAAGGAAAAAGTCCCATCGGATGTCCCGAATACATCACCAAGGTCTGATCTTCTTCCATCTGACAGAGGTATTGCATGGTTAAACGGTACTGAGCCCAGTTTTGAAAAACAGCTCCGTTTCCACCGTAGGTAATGAGTTCTTCGGGATGTTGAGCCACAGCATGATCCAAGTTATTTTGAATCATGAGCATAATGGCTGCAGCTTGTTTGCATTTTGCCGGATAATGCTTGACAGGACGCGCATGCATGTGAAAATCGGGTAGGAAACGATACATGTAAATGCGTCCAAATTGTTTCAATTCCTCCATGAATTCAGGAGCTAAAACTGCATGATGACGAGGCTCGAAATAGCGCAATGCGTTCCGAAGGGCTAGTTTTTTCTCGTCAGCAGAAAGAATGTCTTTTCTCCTAGGCGCATGACTGATGGCTGGATTGGGCTTACGAGCAGGAGGAAGTTCAATAGGAATCCCTGCAAGTAAATCGTGTTGAAATGCTTCTAATTCGGTTGTGCTAAGAGTTGCCATGTGCGTCTTTATCGAATTTTCCTGTGCGGATGTTGTAGTTATAGGGACAATGTCTGCATCCATTTTTGCAGCAATAGCCACGCTTGAGCAGATATTTCGCGGTGAAAACGACATATCCTTCGGGCGAATAATAGTATTCGTCTTTATCGAGTTTGGAGAGTCTTGAGAATCCTTCGTTTTCCATCGGGCTTCAAAGTTCGCAAAATTTAAAGAAGGCATAGAATGCTCGAACGGCAGAAATTGTTTGCTTAGCAGGATGATTTCATTGGCTCCTCTTTCACATTACGATCAAATCATTCGGTTTTCATTACCCGGCAAGTCGGAAATAGAATTGACAGTAAGGCGATTCGACACACTTCATCCAGAAATTAGTGGGAATAAGTGGTTCAAATTGATTCATTGGTTAAGAGAT
>JBIKOC010000419.1:0-2567 GCA_044358335.1 Flavobacteriales bacterium
CCATAAATGACCAACTGCATAATCTGCTTTTCTTAAATTATTGCAGTATTCGGTGAAATTAGAGTGACAGATATCTACTCCCTGCATATTCACAACCGTTAACTCAGGCTTAAATGTTTGAATAATTCGTTCGGTGAAATACACATTGTACATATCCGCATTCATACTAGTTCCAACTCCCCATGGGTCTGTATAAGAGCCATTTCCTGCATTAATAAGTTCCTGGCGGATAAATTCCTGTAATGGATCACGATCAATCATTCCATTATCAACTCCAGCATCCCCAAATTGTCCACTTTTGGAAAAACTATCATTAAAGAAATTTCGGAGTGAGTTGATTTTACTTTTTTCAGCTTGACTAAAAATTTGCGGATTAGATAAAGCATCTAATCCATCGCCGCTTATCAACGTTAATGGTTGAACATAATTTGCTCCATATAAAGCTCCATAACCCGGGTAGGAACTGAAATTTAAAGAAGGGTAGGGGCCAAGAGCATTAGATATCCACCAAGCGTTCAGGGCTGTTTGAGATGGACTATTGTGTTTTCGGTAATATTCAAAAATAGTAGGCATTTTAGGCGCCTCTTTAATACTAAGATCTTGTAAAGTATAGTTTCCTGTTAATGCAGTTGAGTGTCCATTGAAATGACCAGTAGGACCTTGCGAATAGCGAAATTCTCGAAATAATGTTGCCTGAGCTTGAAGCGAAGTGCCACTAAAATTAGGTAATGGATCAACACCGGCCGCTATACTTGGTGCAACTGAACCTGCACCTGTTAAACTTCGAGGCATCAAGTTTCCTCGTTGCATATCAACCGACTCAATATTCCGGATTCCTCCTGCGAATAAACAAAACACTACATGGTTCGCTACTCTGCTTCCAGATGACGCAAACAATCGTCCGGAAGGTAAAATGTAAGGCGCTGCAAGTGTTGCTGCAGTAGCCATGGCTGTCCTCTTAAGGAAGCTTCTTCTTGGGATGTAGTTCGACATATTCTTAGTAGTATCGGTATTCGTCAGATGTCATCATGGAATAATAAACCATTACCGAAGTCATATCGGCATTGTCATCAATATTCTTCTTCAATGTAAAGGCTTCCAACTCATTGGGTTCCCTATTAAACAATTTGATGTAGGTGCTTTTTACATAAGCTGCAACGTCAGCTCGCATAACAGCATCAGATGGAAGCTGAGATTCGGGACGATTAATCATGTTCTTGATGAGTAAATCCTCCAGAAGTTTTTTATCACCAAAAGCTAGATAAAGAAGAGATAATCGGTTGAGTTGGTTTTGGGTGATAGTCGACCCGAAAATATCTGAATAGGCTATCGACAAAAACTCAATTGTACTCTTAGAAATGTCTTTATTCGTTTGATCTTTTTCAACTTGTATTGGATCAACTTCATAAATGTAATCTGTTTCTTTTTTACACGATTGGAACAGAAGAGCTAGGAAACAGAAAGCGAGAATTTTTTTCATGACTTTAGTTTTTTAATCCAGCATATTCATCACCACTAAGGATTTCAGCTAGAAATGATTTGTAATCCGAATTGGCTTTTAACATGTTTATGTAATAAGCAGTTTCTTCCGAATTAGGCATGCGAAGTAAAAAACGGTAAAAGTTTAATTTTACTTGGCCTTCGTAGTAAGCATCAGAATTGAAGAAAATGTTCTCAAACTCAATTTTTGATTGAGCTACTTGAAGAAATAGAATCCCATTAAAACCGTCAATAATTTTCACTCCTTCACTTTTTTCAAACTCAGTTGGATTCCTCAAGAGTAGGTGCTGAAAAACAGCAATCACAAAATTGAGCGACCCCATATTGATTTGATCAAAGAAATTGTTGTCGATACATCTTCTTTGCATCTCTTTTAACGTAACTGTGCCGTTTTTCAATCCGGATGGGACATCTCGTAGTGCTTGTAAACGTATAAGTTCAGCTTCGATTAAAGGCCATTGAGCCTCGTAAGCAGGACTTGTCAGTAAAAACTCAAACGTATCTATCAAATCGGTTATTTGAATGGTATCAGTACTATTCAATAAGTCGTTGCGATAAATTTCAAATTCCCGATCATAGAATTCATTATTCGTAAGAATTTGATTAATGACAGATTTACGAGAAGTTTCAGAGAATTCAGATTGGTCTAAAATAGATTTTGCTGAATTATATTCGTCTGTATTTGGCTCACGACCTAGAATACTGATATAAGCTTTATTGATAAAACCAACCTGTAAACTTGATGGTAAAGTATTGTCGGGTGGAGGTGTATTTCCAGTAATAATTTTCTCCTCCTTTTTAGTACAAGAAGTAACTAGGAGAAATACAGAAAATAAAAGAGCAATCGATTTTCTGATCATAAGCAGATATATTATCCAGGCAGAAAATTGGGTAGTTCTCTGCCTGGAGTGAATGTTATTTAGCTGATTTCATTTCAGCGTAGTATTTGTAAAAGTATGGAATCGTTTCAATTCCTTTCAAATAATTAAATACTCCGTAATGTTCATCTGGTGAATGAATATCATCGGTATCTAATCCAAAGCCCATTAGAACTGTTTTTAGGCCCA
>JBIKOC010000029.1:0-8956 GCA_044358335.1 Flavobacteriales bacterium
TTGTTTATGTGTTGATTGTGAATCCTCTGTTAAACCAAGCTCCATCAAAATAAAGGGAGGTTGGCAACGGACAAAAATAGAATTATTATGTTCAAATACCAATAACTTTCACAATACAAAAAAACCCGTTTGTCGCTGCTGCTACAAACGGGTTTAAACCTGTATTCAGCTAAATCATTCCATAGATAATGTTGGTTGTGCATAGGATTCTATTGGTGCACAACTACATACCAAATTTCTATCACCGTATGCATTATCAACCTTTCCTACACTTGGCCAGAACTTATTATCGGCAACCCAACTCAATGGGTAAGCTGCCTTTTCTCGACTGTATGGCTTGTTCCAAGAGTCACTTATAACAGAAACTGCTGTGTGAGGAGCATTTACAATCACATTGTTTTCTGGATCTGCTTTGCCCGCTTCGATTTCAGCCACTTCATTTCGAATCGAAATCATCGCCTCTGCAAACTGATCTAATTCAGCAATTCCTTCGCTTTCGGTTGGTTCAATCATGATTGTACCTGGTACTGGAAAAGAAATCGTTGGTGCATGATAGCCATAATCCATCAAGCGTTTAGCAATATCTCCTACTTCAACATGACCCGTACGTTTAAATTCACGGCAATCCAGAATCATTTCATGGGCAACAAAACCATGACTTCCCTTGTAAAGAACAGGGTAATACTTCTCCAGTTTTGCTTTTAGGTAATTGGCATTGAGAATCGCGTAACGAGTTGAATTAGTAAGACCATCGGGCCCTAACATTTTGATGTATGCATACGACACCAATAAAATCAACGAACTTCCGAAAGGCGAAGCTGAAACAGCTGTTATTGCTTGATCTCCACCTGTTTTTACTAAACCGTGACCGGGAAGAAATGGTGCTAATTTCGAATTCACTCCAATTGGTCCCATTCCTGGTCCACCACCACCATGAGGTATAGCAAAGGTTTTATGCAGATTCAAGTGACAAACATCAGCACCAATAGTGCCCGGACTTGTTAAACCAACTTGAGCGTTCATGTTTGCACCATCCATGTATACTAAACCGCCATGTTCATGAATAATAGAGGTGATTTCGCATATGCCTTCTTCAAACACACCATGAGTGGAAGGATAGGTAACCATGAGTGCCGAAAGTTGATTGCTAAATTGTTCGGCTTTGGCTTTCAAATCAGCAATATCCACATTCCCGTTCTCATCACACTTAACAACAACGACCTCCATTCCAGCCATTACAGCTGAAGCAGGATTAGTACCATGAGCAGATGAAGGAATTAAAGCTACGTTCCGATGTCCATCACCCCTACTTAAGTGATAGGCACGAATGGTCATTAAGCCTGCATATTCTCCTTGAGCACCTGAATTAGGTTGAAGTGAAACGGCTGCAAACCCAGTAGATTGACATAGGTCGCTGCTTAATTCACGGAAAATTTCTAAGTATCCTTCTGCTTGATTCGTAGGAATGAATGGGTGAAGATTAGCAAATTCGGGTAAGCTCAGAGGCATTAACTCGGACGCTGCATTGAGTTTCATCGTGCAGGAGCCTAAAGAAATCATCGAGTGATTTAAAGCAAGATCTTTGTTCTCGAGCTTTTTGATGTAGCGCATCATCTCCGTTTCGGAATGATAGCTATTGAAAACACGTTCTTTTAAAATAGATGAACTGCGCGAGAAATTTTCCCAGAATGGGATATTGGAATAGGAATCAATTGATCCTGCATCTTTTCCGGCTGCACCAGCAAATAAATCCAAGAGTGCTTTAATATCGGCTTGAGATGTTGTTTCATCAATTGTTAAGGAAACATCTCCATTGCTTTCATAACGCAAATTGATTTCACGTTGAATGGCACGTTGATTCAACAATTCTTGCGGACACAAGTTGTTTAAACCTATACGAATGGTATCGAAATATGCTTGAGTTTTAACGGTATATCCAAGACTGCTTAATCGAGTAGCTAAATGACGAGTAGCTGAGTGAATTTTTCCAGCAATACGTTTCAGTCCATCTGGACCGTGGTAAACAGCATACATCGAAGCCATGATAGCTAATAAAGCTTGGGCTGTACAAATGTTAGAAGTTGCTTTATCGCGTTTGATGTGTTGCTCACGCGTTTGTAAAGCCATGCGGAGAGCTGGATTTCCATGAGAATCGATAGAAACACCAATTATTCTTCCTGGAATACTGCGTTTAAATTCTTCGTGAGTAGCAAAATACGCTGCATGTGGACCGCCATAACCCATTGGAACACCAAAGCGTTGAGTAGAACCAACTACACAATCGGCGCCCCACTCACCTGGAGGAGTGAGAAGAACCAGGCTCATTAAATCGGCACATACACAAACAAATGAATGATTGGCTTTAGCTGCAGTTGTGAACGCGCGATAGTCGTTAATTTCTCCATCCACATCAGGATATTGAATCACTGCACCAAATAGTTGATCGTTCCAAACTAGTTCACTTGCATTTCCAATTTGAAGTTCAATTCCAATCGGTGCAGAACGGGTTTGAAGAAGTTCGATGGTTTGAGGGAAACATTTATCCGAAACGAATAGCACATTTGCATTGCGCTTCACTTGATCGCGATTACGCATAGCATAAAACATGTGCATGGCTTCGGCAGCAGCTGTTGCTTCGTCCAAAAGAGAAGCATTTGCCAATTCCATTCCGGTCAGGTCCATGACCATTGTCTGATAATTTAACAAAGCCTCTAATCGACCTTGTGCAATTTCAGCCTGGTAAGGAGTATAAGCCGTATACCAACCTGGATTTTCGAAGATGTTTCTTAAGATTACAGAGGGAGTAATGACATTGTAATATCCCAAACCGATATAGGTTTTGAAAACCTTGTTTTTAGCCGCAATTTGACGGATATGTTGCAGGTATTCGAATTCTGATAAAGCTGGAGCAATCTGCATTTTATCCGTTCGGCGAATAGAAGCAGGTACTGTTTTATCAATTAATTCGTCCAGGCTGTTAACACCTATTACCTGAAGCATTTTTGCTGTTTCGGCTTCATTTGGGCCGATGTGACGGGATTCGAAATCGCGGATCATGGAGAAAGATTGTCCGTTAGCGTTTGTAAATAATTTACCGTTATGGCGTGCGAAAATACAAACATTTAAGGCAGTTCATTTTGAAAACAAACGAAAATGATGTTTGTTTGGGTTGACACCTAAAATGAATTAGGTTTGATGCAATTTTAGAATTATGATGCCCACTTGGAAGTCATTCTGGTTTTTATATTTCTGTTTAATTCTATCTAGCTCGAATCTATTTGGACAAGATACGCTTGTGCTCATTGATCGTAAACCCATTTTAATTAGTTCTTCAAGAGTTGAAAATGAATACGTTTATTATGTAAAAGCGGGTCGCAAGCGGGAGAAGAAAATTGAACAAGACAAGGTATATTCTCATAGAAGTAAAGGAAAACCGGAGCAGATTTACTACAAGCAAGACACATTAGAAAATAACTGGTACACTGCAGAACAAATGGCCTTTTATATAAACGGACAAGTAGATGCACGAAACGGGTATTTAAAACAAGCGAGAAAAACTGGTTCTGGTGGGATGATGTTTGGTTTTGCTGGAGCTGCCGCGGGTATGTTTTACGGACCACTGTTCGTGATTGGATATACAGCTTGGAAAGGTTATACGCTACCCAAGTTTACTGAAGAAAACGGCTATAACCTAGCATATACAAACAACCTATATTATAAAGAAGGTTTTGGCACAACGGCTAAACGTATGGTTACAAAACGCAGTGCTGCTGGATCGGCTGCTGGGTATATTTTAGGAGTCGTTACATTAACTTTGGTTTTGAATTAACATGAAACCTTCCGCCTGGTTATCGGAATGGATACGATTGGTGGTTTTTGGAAACATCTGGGTTGCTTTTGGAGCTGCATCCATGTATGGCTGCACCACTCGTTTGCATAATCTGCCTTTTTCGCCGCTACTATTTATCAGCATTTTCGGAGCGACATTGTTTTTTTACAACTATCACCGACTATTTCGAAAAGAAGTCATTTATGCTCTTCAGGTTTCGGAACGTCATCAATGGATAATTGACAATCATCGAAAACTCCAACTATTTGCCTTAGTTGGATTACTAATGGGTATTGGAGGTATTTATCCTTTCCTCTCCTTATCGTTTCTTGCCCGTTTTACTCCGTTTATTTTACTCGCTGTTTTCTATGTTATTCCTGTTTGGAAGGATAAAGAACATTGGTTTCGATTGCGCGATTTACCCTACATCAAAATATTTTTAGTGTCGGCTGTTTGGGCTTTCGTGACTGTTTTTTTGCCATTCATGACGCAGTCTAATACTTGGCTTCCTGACACATCTGTTTGGCTAACTACCATTCAACGTTTCGTTTTCATTTTTGCCATCACGCTACCTTTCGACATTCGAGATTTAGAGCACGACCGGAAGAATCAGGTTAAAACGTTTGCCTCGCTCTGGGGAATACCCAAATTGAAGCTAATTAGTCGAAGTTTATTAGTATTGACGGCAGTTTTAGGATTTGTTTCCTTTCAACTCGGCTTCTACAGCATTAGTCTTTCCGTTGCACTATTGATAAACTGTGCATCAACCGGATATCTCATTTCTCAAGCTGATGAAGGGCTTGATGAGTGGTTTTATGCAGGATGGCTAGATGGTGCCATGCTAGACCAGTTCTTTTGGATACTTCTACTTGGTAGTTTGTTCTGACTAAGAATAAACTAAATCGAGACCTTCACAAATCTTTTGTGCAGCATATTCCAAGTCTTGTTCATTATGAGCAGAGGAAATAAATCCAACTTCATATCCCGAAGGGCCGAAATAAACACCGTTTTCTAAAAGGAAAGCATGAAGAACCTTGAACTTACTCATTCCGTTCGGGTCGATTTCTTCGGCAGCGTTAATATCTTCACTGGCAAATGATAACCAGAAAATAGAGCCTGTTTGAAATATTCTAAATGGGTAATTACGACCTTGCGTGTGTTGTAGAATTTTAGCGGTGAAGCGCTCTGTCTTTAATTGAAGCTGCTCATAGAAGCCTGGTTTCAGGCATTCCGTAAGAGCTGCAATTCCGCCAGCCATGGCAACGGGATTACCAGACAAGGTTCCTGCTTGATATACATCCCCATCGGGAGAAACACGACTCATAATTTCTTTGCTGGCACCGTATGCCCCAACAGGGAAACCTCCTCCGATAATTTTCCCATACGTGATTATATCCGGAGCGATGTTGTATAAGCCAGCAGCGCCTTCAAAACCTACACGGAAACCAGAAATTACCTCATCGAATATAACGAGCGCACCATTTTTTCTGGCAATGCATGCTAAGCAAAATAGAAACTCGGGTCCAACTTGTAACAAACCATTATTTGCTGGAATGGGTTCAATAATAACGGCTGCAATTTGATCTTTAAATTCGTCGAAAGCTTGTTGAACCAAATCAATACGATTTAAGGGAATAACAACCGTATCGTTTACAACACCTTTTGTAACTCCCGCCGAAGAAGAATTTCCGAAGGTTACTAAGCCTGATCCCGCTTTAACCAATAAGGAATCTACATGCCCATGATAACAGCCTTCGAACTTTAAAATTTTATCTTTTCCTGTAACTCCTCTGGCCAATCTCAATGCCGACATTACCGCTTCGGTACCCGAGCTAACGAACCTCAACTTTTCAATAAAACGATTATTGGAAAGAATCAGGTGAGCCAGTTCATTTTCGAGTTGAGTAGGAGCTCCGAATGATGTTCCATTTTGGATTGCGTCCCACACTTTTTCCCGAATCTTACTGTTGTTGTGACCAAGAATCATAGGGCCCCAACTAAAACAGAAATCGATGAATTCATTTCCGTCTTCATCCCATAACCGGCAGCCATCGCCTTTTTTGATAAATACCGGAGTTCCGCCAACCGATTTAAAAGCCCGAACGGGAGAATTCACTCCGCCAGGAAAATAGGTTTTAGCAGTTTCAAATAAAGCAGCAGATCGGTCGCGATTCATATTCGAGTTATGGGGCGCCAAAGATATCAATTTAAGATGCTGGATACTTCAAAGAAAAAACCCCTGCAGCATTATGCTACAAGGGTCACACACCAAAAACAACCAAAACAGAATTAACGAAAAGACTTCGTTGTAATTAAAACCACACCGCTTGTGGTATCACCAAATTGAGCGGGCAAACCACCTGTGATAACAATCATTTCGGCAATCCCTTGATTAGGAAGTTGGGGTTCACCAATAACTTTAACACCATCGATCATATATAACGTGGACCCAGAACGAGAACCGGAGAAATTTAGGTCCCCTCCACTATCTTTCATGTAAACTTTAGGAACACTTGCTGCAATAATATCACCCACATCACGTGGGTTTGCAGAAAAAGAAATGTCTTCAGGCCCAAGCCGTTTCATAGTACCAGGAGTTCCTGCACCAAGTAAATCTTCCTTCCACTTTTCATGAATGAATTCAAAGACAGTCCCTTCTTTCACACCAAGTGCTTTATTAAGAAAGGTGATGCTGCTATTTTTTATAAGTACATCCGATAGTTTTAATCCTTGATAACCCACAAAGCTGATTTCAACCTCGTACTTACCTACTGGAATACCTTTAATAGCGTAATCTCCATTTGCATCGGTGTAACCACCAAACGTTTGAGTGCCCGCTTGGAGTTTTACTACGGCCATTTCGATTCCTTTTCCGGTGGCGTCGTCGGTAACTTTACCTTGGAGTGTTCCGTTATTTCCTTGAGCAAAAAGACCGGTTCCGCAGAGTGCAAGAAAGAAGGTCATGAGGATATTTTTCATCGCTTTATCAATTGGTTACACCAAAGATATCTGGTGTAAAAATGGTATTCAAGAACATGTTCGGGCAGGTATCGGAGCGATGAGCGAAATTTTTCTTAACATTTCTGGTAGAGAATTGTTAAAAAATCATTTGCACATTCGTGATGATTGATTACTTTTGCGTCCCTTTTCGAAGAAGAGGATAACAAATCTTTCTTACTATGTACGCAATTGTAGATATCGCAGGTCAGCAATTTAAAGTGGAGAAAGACCAAGAGCTGTTTGTTCACCGTCTTGATAACAATGAAGGTGACTCTGTTAATTTCGACAACGTTTTGTTGATCGACAATAACGGATCAGTGAAGGTCGGAGCTCCCACCGTAAGCGGTGCAAGCGTGAGTGCCAAAGTACTCACACACCTTAAGGGTGATAAAGTGATCGTTTTCAAAAAGAAACGTCGTAAAGGCTATCAAAAGTCAAACGGTCACCGTCAATCGTTCACCAAAATTCAGATTTCAGGAATCAACGCCTAATCCCAACAAGAAAACATGGCACATAAGAAAGGGGCGGGTAGCTCCAAAAACGGTCGCGAATCACATAGCAAACGTCTTGGTGTGAAAATTTTTGGTGGACAACTGGCAATTGCTGGAAACATCATCATCCGCCAACGCGGAACCAAGCATCATCCAGGCCTTAACGTAGGTATTGGAAAAGATCACACCTTGTTCGCTCTAGTAGACGGTACGGTGGAATTCAAACGTCGCAGCGATGATAAATCGTTCGTGTCGATTGTTCCTTTCGTAGCTGAATAAACTACTAAATTTATACTCGAGCCTCTGTATGGAAACGTACAGAGGCTTTTTGCGTTGGGGTGAATTCGTTTGGTAAATCCTACTTCCATTGATAAATGTTAGTTAGAAATGCAACGAACCTTTCCATTTGCTTTTTGTGACATTAATTCTGTTGCATTTTAAAACGCAACAAAAAAAATGCAACAGAATTCTCCAATAATCGGAATGTGAATGCTCTGTTGGACTTGAGAACAAGTCGCTTAAATGCCAGATTTTGCTCGGAAATACAAACAACCTTGCACAAAAAAGCCGCAAAAGAACTCATCCTTTGGCGGCTTTACTTTATTAACAATGCTTCTATTTCGTTTTCACTTTGATCTTCATTCCTGTACGTAAAACAGTTTTAGAATTGAACCCGTTTAATTTACGAATCTCCGACAAGGTCATACCATGACTCACGGCTACTTTCCAAAGTGTATCTCCCGGGCGAACCTTATAAGTAGAAACTCCCGGAGTTTTCTTTTCCTTCGTTGTAGTCTTACTTGCTTCAGTAGTTGTGGCCGATTCGGATGCTTGCTCGGACTTTTCTTCGGTTGCTTGCGTATTAGACTTTGCTTCTTCAGCTGGTTTTATTTCGGAATTTCCGCCACTTGAACTAACCGATTGCTCAACTTGAGCTGTATAAGGAGGACTAACTTTGAGTCGTTGACCGCGTTTTAGCTTAGCACTTTTGAGTTTATTCCACTTCTTAATTTCATTAACAGTAACGCCATATTTACGAGCAACAGCCGAGATGCTTTCACCCGAACGAACAACGTGCGTTTTAGAAGCAATTGGCAAGGCCCGTTTGATACTCATCAGGCTATCCATGCGGCTTTCGCGCGGTGATTTATAGGCGTAAATCGTTTCTTCGTTATTGATAAACGTAGCCACCTTGCTTTTTGGTAGCGTTAGAATGTGATGCCCTTCTGTTTCTGGTATCACTCCTAATAAAAAGGAAGGATTAAGAAAGGCTATGTCTTCCACCGGCATATCCAACACAGCTGATAGCTGGTTAAACGTGAGTCGTCGATGAATGTGGAGTGTATCGATCTCGCTGAAAATCGCTTTCGGCATAATCGGATACAGATTGTGCTCTTTCGAGTAATTCATCACGTACACAGCAGCAATAAATGCCGGAACATAACCTGCAGTTTCGCGCGGTAAATAAGGACGAAGATCCCAGTAGTTTGTTTTTCCTCCAGAACGGCGGATAGCTTTATTCACGTTTCCGGGACCGCTGTTGTAAGCAGCTAAAACCAATGACCAGTCTTTGTAAATGGAATACAGGTATTTCATGTACAAACAAGCGGCTTCGGTTGATTTAATTGGATCGCAG
>JBIKOC010000420.1:0-2565 GCA_044358335.1 Flavobacteriales bacterium
TCCCCCGCATGAGCGATTGAGACGGAAGCCCACATAGTAGCTAGCGAAAGCGCGCCCCGATGGGACATGCCCAAATTCAAAATACTATATTTGCAGCAAATTTCCCTTATGATCGTTATTACTGGAGCTGCTGGATTTATTGCATCCTGCTTGGTTACTTACCTCAACGAAAACCGCTATTTTGATTTGGTACTTGTAGATGATTTCAGTAAAACTGAAAAAGCACCCAACTTGTCAGGTAAAACGTTTAAGGAGAAAGTCGACCGGACCGATTTTATTGCTTGGCTCGATGCGAATCATCGATTGGTAGAGTTTGTCTTTCACTTAGGTGCACGAACTGATACAACCGAATTTGACACTCGAATTTTTGACGAATTAAACCTACATTATTCTCAAGCTGTTTGGAATAAATGTGTGGAATACGGACTTCCCTTGGTTTACGCATCTTCGGCAGCAACTTATGGTTTGGGAGAATTAGGCTACGACGATAATCATGAAGTTGTTGCGAAATTGAAGCCTTTAAATCCCTACGGAGATTCAAAAAACGACTTCGATAAATGGGTATTGAAACAAGCTCGGGCGCCTTATTTCTGGGCAGGTTTGAAGTTTTTCAATGTATACGGACCGAACGAAACGCATAAGAAACGAATGGCTTCGGTGATTTTTCATTCGTTTAACCAGATTAACGAAAAAGGTAGCGTAAATCTGTTTCGCTCACATCATCCCAATTACAAGGATGGTGGGCAAAAGCGCGATTTCGTTTATGTGAAAGATTTGGTAAAAATCTGCTATTTCTTGATGCTGAATCGGAAGCATTCTGGCTTATACAATTTAGGAACGGGTGAAGCTCGCACCTTTTTCGATTTAGCTTCGGCAACCTTTGCTGCAATGGGGAAAAAAGCCGATATCCATTTCATCGACACACCTATGGACATTCGCGATAAATACCAATATTTTACTGAAGCCAACATGCAAAAACTTCGCAGCATTGGTTACTCTGACGCATTTTTCAGCTTAGAAGATGGTGTGAAAGATTACGTTCAGGAGTATTTGATGAAGGGGAAATCGTATTGAATTACTAACCTAGTTGACCTCTATTCCCCTTTCTCATTCCCAAAGTGACCAGTATGTGGCGGAGAAAGTAGAGAACATTCTACTAATTTGAAATTCTTATCATACTGATCAAAACATTCACGAATAAAAAATCCCTCTTCAGCTTTTCCCCAAGTTAAGGAGACGGATTTAGTATGAGATAAGCACGTCATGTTTAACTTTTCCTGTATGCCACCATAAAGCAGCATTTCTACTATGTGGGTTAAAAAATCAACTGTTAAAATCCACACATTCTTTACCCCCCATATATTATCCCTTACCTTCACAGCAAATAAACCATACATGAAAAAACAAATCTTTGCCTGTTTACTACTTCTGGTAGCATTTACAGGAATTCTCTCTGCTCAAGAGATCACAATTGAATCACCTGGCGCGCGAGGCTTTTCGGGTGTAAAATCTATCAATGGCGAAATCGTATTTACCACCTGGTTTGGCGAAAAAACCGAAACCAAAGGCATGGCTAGCTTCGTGCTTAAACTGTACGACAAAGAATTAAAAGAAATCAAAACCACTGAAGTAGAAATCAGTAAGTTTTCAGAAATGGCTTCATCGGCTTTTACCGGAAAATATTTCTTGTTCATTTTCGTGGATGCCTTGAAAAAGAATCGCACCATGATTACGTTAGATGCTGCCGGAAATGTGATTCAGAAAAAAGTGGAAGAAGATGTTCGTCGTGCTTTATTGACCGAAGAAAACTTCCCAATTATCCACGTATTGAATGATGAAGAATTCATTCTACTTCGTCCGATGAAAGAGAAGAAATTTGGTTTTGATATCGAGCGTTTAGACAAAGATTTGACTTCTAAATGGACCAAATCATACATTCCTGAAGATGGTATTTGGAAAGCTCAGGATTCGAAAGTAAGCAACGGTAAATTGTATTTACTACGTGAACAAAATCCAAGTCGTTCATCTGATAATTACGTGTATTCAGTACAATGTTTTAATGTAGAAGATGGTGAGCAACTTTACTCAACCGACTTAACGAATGGTGAAGATGGCGGAGCTCCTGCATTTATCCGTGTTACTGCCAACGGCGATGTAGCAACTGGCGGTATGTACTTCAAAAACAGCAAGTACGATGATAAAAATTCGGATGGTTTATTTTTCGCCATTATTAATGCAGAAGGTAACGTAAATCAGTTCACTAAAAAGAGCTGGGACAGTATGAAAGACCAAATTTCTGGAGAATTTTCATCTGCATTATTGGGTGGAAAAACCAAAATCATGGTGGAAGATGTGATTAAGAAAACCGATGGTTCGTACATGGTTATTTGTGAGCAATTCAAAAAAGCAAATAACTCAAGTATGACAGGCTCTGGCGCTGGTGCTTTATTAGGTGGAGGAAGTTCTTCTTCAACTACTGCAGGTCCTGAAATCGGATTTACCGTATTGGATTTTGTGTTCTTCAATTTCGATGCAAGTGGCAAATTAAGCGGAATCGAAGTAGTT
>JBIKOC010000421.1:0-2564 GCA_044358335.1 Flavobacteriales bacterium
TAAAATCATAGCAGTAGCTACCCAAGATATTTCCGTGAATTATTTAAAAGAATTATCCGAATTACCACCTCATACCATGATGGAGATTCAACGATTTTTCGAAGATTATAAACGATTAGAAAACAAAAATCCAGTGGTAATTCCTACCGTTCTTGGGAAAGAAGAAGCGTATGCAATTATTCAGGAAAGTTTGGCTGAATACAAAAAGTTGTTCCCCAAAAAAGACTAATTAGCTGTCTTCTTTTTGTCTTTAAATAAATCTCCCATCGTCTCAAATTCGCGTCGGTAAAACAAACCAACACCTTGCGTGTAAGGCACGTCGTTGCTAACAAGGAGGTATTGATTCGATCGATTGAAAACACTTACTCGAACAGCACCATCTCCGGTTACTTTAATCTCGATATTAAATTCACCCACCATGCTAGTTGTATTAGCAGATGTTGCTACTGAACCAGCTGTACCAACATTTCCATCAATACTAATACGATCGTTAAATAATTGAGTTTGCAGGTTAACAGATACTTGATCTTTTGTGGCAACGCCCCCCTGACTATAATTAACTCCAATATTAAAGTCATTACTTAACTGAGAAAGCATATTACTTAGCTGACTAGTTAATAATTCACTGGCATTAGATCCAACTCCATTTAAACCAGTTGTTTCGTTTGCACCACCTTGGTTAGGCATGAAACTGCGAAACATAACCAAGGAAAATACTTGCTTATTTAATTCGTCTTCGCTGTAGATCTGCGACTTAAATAGATTAAGCGTATTATCATCAGCATTAGGTAAAGTAATATCGAATGTGATTTGAGGCTTCATGAGTTTATCATTCAAATTCATGATTGCATTCACATCAATTGTGCGTTTTACAGCGGCACTCGAATCGATATTCTTCACCAAATCAAAGAGTGAAGTTCTAACCTTGTAAATAGCAGTTAGATTAATATCTGCATCGTATGGATCTCCCTTGAAGCTAATAACACCGCCCTTTTGAACGACAAACTTTTTATTAATTACGTTCTGAAGCGTGAATAAATAATCTCCATTATCAATTATATAATCACCATAAATATTGAACACCCCAGCTTCGGTTACTTCCATTCGTAAGTTAGCCGAACCACTACCTTTAATCATATCACCCACTTTGGGGTCGAATAATAAAAATGCTTCTGCATCAGGAGTCACCTCCAAATTGAAATTAAGTTCATAGCCTTTGCTAGTGACTTTTCTAGAACTCATTTTTTTAAGTTGTTTCACTTCGCCTTTTTTCTCGAACGTGATGAAATCTTGCTGACTCACATCACTCGTTCCCGAAAGTGGTAAATAAAACACTGTTCCTTTCTCGGTTTTAGCACTAATATTCATCACAATATTATCGAGCGGACCTGTTGCAGAGAATGTTCCAGTGGCATTTGCTTTTCCATAAAACAAATCGCTTTGATTTTCATTCGTATTTAAAGCTTGAAGTGAATTGGCTTTTAGAAATACATCAAAATAAAAATCATCGAAATATTGGTGACTAATTTTAATATCTAGTTTACCCGAATTGGAATTCTCGTCGGTAATCTGAATATTCTTGGCTTGAATGAGGTTTTTTGTCACAGTAAATTCGTGAGCAAGGAAATATCGGGTATTCAATAATCCAATGGTAACAGCAGTTCGTTTAAGTGTGATAGTTCCATTGGTAATTGGCTCATCGGGCGATCCTGTTAGATGAATATCACCGTCAGCTAAACCACTCACATCAGAGAAAATATCTTCGAGGTATTTCTTAAATAAGGATAGTTGGATATTATTCATCGCCAACTGCATATCGATGTTATTCTTTTGCTTGGATGGAATGTAATGTCCGTTGAAGGCCAATTTAGGAACGGAGCCAGCTTTAATTTGACCGTCTAATAAAATCCGCTCGGTTTTAGGATCCCATTTACTCGTAATTAATCCATCACCAATTAAATCGCCATTTACACGAATATTCTTGACATCCAGATCACTTTTGAAAAATGGCTGTCCTAGTAAATCGGCTAGGGAGATAATTCCACGAGTAGAGCCTTCAAGATGAATTCCAGATTCAGCTATAAAAGGATTCAAATTCCTCAATTGAAAATTATCGAGGATTATATCGAGTTCGTCGGATTCTCGTTCACTAACTTTTCCGTCTAAACGAACAAATTCTTTTTGATGCGTAAATGATAGGTTATTGAATTGAACCAAACCGGTATCGATGACAATTGAGTTTTCCTCATTCACTTGCCATAGTGTATCTTCAATTAGGATAAGAGATGGAAGTAATTTCAGATTAATCTTGGAGCCTGAGAATGAAGCACGAGCATTTAAACGAGCATCAGGAGCATCCAGACTTTTACGTGATGCCCAAATAAAATTCAAATCCAAACTATCGGTTATAGCATCCGAATTCACTTGAACATAATTCACTTGAACACTGTCGGTAATAAACATGTGTTGAGCTCCTGCTTGCAATTTCAAGTGTTTGTTCTCGGCATGTGCATGAGTAGAAAAATGTTCAAACCGGACTCCAGAAATGAGCAATTTCCCAGATT
>JBIKOC010000422.1:0-2561 GCA_044358335.1 Flavobacteriales bacterium
GACAAAAGGTGGAGTTTACTTTGCGGGAAGCTCATCAAATCCATCTGGAAGCTTTATGTACATTCTATCGGGAGTGCATTTAGTTCACATTATTACAGCTATCCTTTATGCTGGATTAATTTTTTATAAATCGTTAAGTCAAAAATATAACTCGCAAAACTTCGCTGGAGTGCGTCATTGTGGGATTTTCTGGCATTTCTTAGACGGGCTTTGGGTGTATCTTTTTGTGTTTTTACTCCTGATGCAATAAAAAAAAATAAAACTGAAGACGATTTCCTTCGTAAAGGCAATTCTCAAATGAAATTTTTGGGTAAACTTGCAGCAAAATTCTGAATCAAGATATGGCTCACTCAGCAACAATCGAAATTCCATCAAAACAACTCTGGGGAGGAGGAACTTCTCCATTTGGCGCTAGTTATGGAAAACTGATGATGTGGTTTTTCCTACTATCAGATGCCTTTTCATTTTCGTCATTGCTAATTGCACTTGGCTACGCACGTCACGTGCATGCCGATAGCTGGCCATTGGTAGAGAAAGTTTTCCATCACTTCCCGTTCACACATGCTCATCTTCCGTTGTTGTATGTGGGTATGATGACCTTTATCTTGATTATCTCCAGCGTTACAATGGTATTGGCAGTTGATGCTGGTCATACCAATAACAAACGCGGTGTACTATTCTGGTTAGGCCTAACCGTTGTTGGAGGTTTAATATTCCTTGGTTCTCAAGCTTGGGAGTGGTACACTTTCATCGTAGGTTCTGAGGGTGTAATGAAAAATGTAATTGTTGATGGTGTTCCTACCGACATTCTTGTTCAAGGAGCTAATCTTCAATACAATGAGTATGGTCATACTCAATTTGCCGATTTCTTCTTCTTTATCACCGGATTCCATGGATTCCATGTATTCTCTGGTGTGGTGATTAATGCCATCATTTGGAAGCAAGCTGCTGACGGAGTTTTCGAGAAACGTGGTCATTATGAAATGGTCGAAAAAGCTGGACTCTACTGGCACTTTGTAGACCTTGTATGGGTTTTCGTATTTACCTTTTTCTACCTGCTCTGATTTAAAACTTCAACGCTATTATGGAACAAACTGTTGATCAATCATTCGAATACAGCGCCGGACATGGTCCTCGTACACCAGAGCAAAGTCGCGCAGTTCGTAAAAAAATACTCCTAGTTACCTTACTTCTTTCGGTAATTACCATTTTCGAAGTTTTGGTTGGGATTTTTTATTCCCAATCTCACGTATCAGCGAACACTTGGACAATTATCAAGTGGATGTATATTGTACTTACCCTAATTAAAGCTGGCTACATTGTGCTAGTATTTATGCACTTGGGTGATGAGCGTAAAAGTCTTCGTACAACTATTCTATTGCCTATGGTGTTAGTTGTTTACTTGATTTTTATTGCGCTATATGAAGGAGAACATCTTCTTCAATACTTTCAGGACTTAATGAAATAAAGTGAAAAAAGCTGTCATCCTTCTGATGATCTTGTTAGTGCCATCCGTGGCATACCTGGTTCTCACAACAGGAAAACATAACATCAAGAAACTGGGATATTTTGGAACCAAAATCCCCGGCGCCATAAAAGGAGATACAACTTACCATACAATTCCCCCTTTTCAGTTTACCGATCAGGATGGAAAACCTTTTGGCGACAAAGATCTTCAAGGCAAGATTTATGTCGCCAATTTCTTTTTTACTTCTTGCCCAAGTATTTGTCCAGCTATGCAAACCTTAATGAAAAAGGTTCAGGATACGGACGATTTCAAAAAACTGAACGATTTCAGATTGGTTTCCTTTTCGGTTGATCCAGAACACGATTCGGTAGCAGTTTTGAAAGATTATGCCCAAAAGATAAAGGCAGATCCAGGTCGCTGGTACTTTTTAACGGGTGATAAAAAAGCCATTTATGATTTAGCCTACCAAGGTTTCATGGTAAATGCCATGGAAGACCCAACGGCTCCAGGTGGCTTTTTACATAGTGATATGATGTTATTAATCGATCGCGACAAACATATTCGTGGAATTTATGAAGGAACGAGTATGAAAGATGTGAAGCGTTTGATTGATGAAATAAAAGTGCTGATAGCGGAATACAATTCAGCCAAGAAAGAAAATGTGAATCCGATTCGATAATGGAAGTTCCTGTATCAAAAGAAAAGAAGTTTTTGCCTTGGATTATAACTGCAGGTGTTGCAATACCTTTGGTAGTTGGAATTTTGGCTGTTGCACCTAAGATGGAAATTTTAGGTGAATTCAATTACTACATTTTCCCGCTTTTCAATGCCATTATTAATGGAACAACCTTTCTAGTTCTGATCTTGGCGCTATTCGCAATCAAGCAAAAAAATATTGCCCTTCACAAAATGTTGATGACATCAGCAATTGCCTTGTCGCTTTTGTTCTTGGTCTTTTATGTCTTGTTTCACCTTTCTACCGAAACAACAAAACATCCAGGTAGTGGAACATTGCTATATGTCTATTACTTCGTATTAGCTTCCCACATACTGCTTTCAATTGCAATTATTCCGCTTGTTCTCATCACCTATG
>JBIKOC010000030.1:0-8931 GCA_044358335.1 Flavobacteriales bacterium
ACAATTTACAGAAGCGGCCCAGCCAGAAAAATTCCCTGCATCATCAGAAATGAACAAGAAAGTTAAAGCTCCTGTTGGATTTGTTGCTGTTATTGTTCCAGGAGAATCTGTTCCAGTATAAATACCAATGACTGGAGCGTTCTCGTCTGCACCATCTGCAATAGCAAGAAAATCAAATAGATTATCTGTATTGAATGATGAGAAGGAAACTTCGATAGCAGAACCTGGAGTTTCAGGAAGAATGGTTAATACAGAAAGTTCGTTGTTACTATAGTTGTCATTAACTCCTCCAGAATCGAAAAAATTACCAGCGCAAGTAGTAACCGATCCATTACCTTGTAAAATTGTAATGACACCTGCATCAATAGTTGTAAAAGAAATTATTGGACAACCTGTTGCATCTCCAGCATTATTAGAAGGAACAATCTGATAGTAATAAGTTGTATTAGGATTTAAGGCACCCGGATTGAAACTTGTTTCGGATTGGTTATCTGATTCAAGAACTAAAGCATCAGAAGCAGTACCAAAATAAACATCAAAAGAAGTAGGTTCACCGGCACCAGGAACCCAACTTAAAATTTGGTCTAATACGACATTTGTAGATCCTTCAACAATAGTGTATGAATCAGAACAAGCCGGAGCCTCAGTAGCATTTAGCGAAAAACCTAACTCGAAATACCGAATTGTACCAATATCTCCTGAAAAATCATCGCAGGCACGAAGCTTCCAAAGACCATTTGGGTTTGTTCCTGCATTGAAATCATTTAAATCACCTTCAGGCAAATAAGATCCAAGAAAAGGGGCTGTACTTCCTACAATTGGAGTAGAAGCATTCATGATAAATTTTGCAGTTTGAGTACAATTCCCAACGGTATAAGAACCATAATCAGAACCAGATCCACCATTATCTGTTGATAATTCAACAACTTGACCAGAAGGAGATTCAAGATATAAATCAAGATCTGCAGCCATTGTATGTTCAATAATAATAGAAGCTGAATTCAAAATATGAGAAGTACCCAGACTGGTTAAGCCAGCAACTGAGATAGAAGCAAGAGTGTTGTTCGGGCATGCATTATCTTGAATCGTAGTTGATAAACCACAAGCAGTAGAGAAATTTAATCCTGAAGGAGGTCCTGGAGGATCAGAAGAAAAATCTACAGTATAATCTTCTGTTTCACCATATTGAGAAGAAACACATGGAGAAACAGAACCACCAGAAACAGGTACGGAAAATACCATACGAACTCGAAGTCTCGTAGTACCAGATAATGGATTTGCATCAGTAGTAAAATTAATAGTACCTGTCGCATTAGCTCCAACATTAACTTGACCTAATCGCTCATCTTCAGAAAACTCAAAATCTTGATTATAATCAATCCAAGCTGAAACGATTTCAGCAAAGTCTGGATTATTCTTAATATCTAATGAATAAGCTGTATTAGCAGAAAGACCAGTACTGAAACTGGTGTAATCTCTATAAGAAGCACCAGCAGCTGAACCTGAATTTTGATTATTGATTGAGCCTAATGTTACACCGTTAATGAAATCTCCATTAGTTGTACCTACAGTATAAGAAGGAATACAATATGAATTTGATCCTGATGTACCAATAAGGGTAATAGTCATTTCAACACACTCTGAAATACTTGTACAAGTATTTCCAGGTCCAGTAGCGTCTACTAGAATATCATATGAACCATCAGCAGATGGTGTAAAATCTAAACGAGATAGTAAACCACAAAAATCATCGTTAAATGTAATTGCTCCACCACTACCACCTTGAGCGTACACGGTAATACGTGTGTCAGCTACATCCGTTGTAGTACAAGTTGATATACGATAAGTACTACCAGCTTGAAGTCCAGTAAGTGTATAGTATTCACCAGCAAAAATACAGTTCCCTGCACCAATGGAAGCTCCAATAACTGAAGGAGCACTTAAATCGGTGTAGAAGTCATTATCATAAGGACATTGAGCATTCAAACTTGTCGACCCTGTGGCCAAAAGAAGAAGCGTTGCAAAAAAGAAGTATAGTTTTTTCATTGTTTCGCGAGATTGATACATATATATGTATGTCCTTGATTAATTATTTTCCTGAAGTGGTAGTAACTCGTTTCAACTTTCCAGAGTGACCGGAATGTTGTTGAACATACTGTTTGTACAAATCAGAATGTTCATGCATCCACTTTGCTTTAGCGGCTTGATAATTCTTTTCATCCAATTCTACGTTACCTGTTGTAACATATTTTGGATAACCAGGTAAATCCAAGATTACTTCAGTTCGCTGATTTTGATTCTTACCAAT
Organism: Flavobacteriales bacterium; assembly: GCA_044358335.1. GTDB lineage: Bacteria > Bacteroidota > Bacteroidia > M30B66 > M30B66 > CALQRR01. The sequence continues at coordinate 2,309 of JBIKOC010000030.1, forward strand.
GTTCTTATCAACAACACCGATGTTCTTTTTAGCTAAACGATCTGCCTTCTCTTTAGCAGGCTTAGCTTTAGTATTAGTAACACTCGGGTTAGTAGATTGAAGGGACTTAACACGAATACGCTCGGATTCTTTCCATGCCTGAACAGCTTTTTCGTGATTAACTCGATCAGTCTCAGTATTACCTGTTGACTTTAATTTAGGGTAAGGAGCTGGAATGGACCCTCTGTTAGCAGAACTTTGAGAGAAGCTGGCAAGAGGAATCAGCATCAGACTGAAAACCAGAAGAAGCTGAACACGTAAGCACTGTTTCATAGAATAGAATTGGTTTGTTGGCTGAAAAATCGGATTTACACTATGTAATCCGAGCAAAAATATCTATTTCTTGCAGAGAAAAAAATGTTTCGGCAAAAAAGATGTAACAAGAAAACCTCTATTTATTAAGGTTTGAAGAAAAGAAAGTCTTTGATTTTATCCAGTTTCTCTAAATCTCTTACATGATTGCCAAGTTATTAAAGCATAATAGCCCAATTATCATTTATATCATCCACACTTTTACAAGCCTTGACATCTGTGAATAACTCTATATTTGCTGCCGCAAAAAAATGAACATGGACAGAAATTCAATCATTGGGCTCCTTCTCATCGGAGCTATCATGATAGGTGCTACACTTTTAAATAAAACAGATAATGAACCTGTTAATAAGAATATAACCGAAACGTTAAAAAAAGATAGTTCATCTGGTGAAACTAAATCTAACACAACAGATAAAATTGATACGCAATCAAAATTTGAAATTGATAGCTTAGGCAAAGAAAAGAATGATTCAATTTTCAATGAAAAACTGAAACTAGAATTCGGAGATTTTGCTTTATCGGCTCAGTCAGATTCAGTAAAGGATATTTCATTCGAAACAGATTTGTTTAAAGGTAGAATAGGATGTAAAGGAGGTGTAATAAATAATTTAGTATTGAATCAATTTAAAACATGGGAGTTAAATCCACTATCACTTCTATTAAAAGATTCTACAAATCTAAATTTCTCATTCCCAAATAGGAATATACAAGTTCAAAGCTCTGATTTATACTTTAAAACAATTGATAATAAAACTCAATATTCGGTAAAAGGAAGTGATTCACTTTCATTTGTCTTAAGAGCAAAAGGATTAAATAATAAAGTGCTTGATTATAAATATACCCTGTATGGTAATTCCTATAAAATGGGTTTTCAAGTTATTCTACCTTCAGAAACTTCCAATAAGAATATTGCAGTAAACTGGAAACAGCTTAGTCCAAGACTAGAAAAGAACCATCAAAACGAGCAAAATAGTTCAACAATATATTATAAAGACTCTGATAATGAAGTTGATAAGATAAATCCATTGTCTTCTGAAAAATATACAACTGAAAAAGCACTGTCTTGGATTGGATTCAAACAACAATTTTTCACATCCGTACTAATTTCTGAATCACCTATTCAAACGGGAGCTATATTAGAAACAAGAGCATCTAATTCAGATTCTCTAAATAAATATATGCAAGCTGATTTCAATATTGCTGTAAAACCAAATATAAATAATAGTTTAAATTTTCAATTCTATTTTGGACCGACACATTATGCAACATTAAATAAAGTTGGATTTGATTTGCAAAAACAAATTCCACTAGGATGGGGAATTTTCGGCTGGGTAAATAAGCTAATTGTTATTCCTGCATTCAATTTCCTAGGACAATTTAACCTCGGTTACGGTTTAGTTATTTTACTTCTTACACTTTACATTAAGATTTTACTTCTTGTATTTCAGTTTAAATCATATATCTCACAGGCTAAAATGCGTGTACTTAAACCTGAAATGGATGAATTGAATGAAAAATTTAAAGATGATGATCCATTGAAAAAGCAGCAAGCTGTAATGGAATTATACAGAAGTGCAGGAGTTAATCCACTTGGAGGATGTTTACCGATGTTATTTCAGATTCCAATTTTATTTGCTCTATTTAACTTCTTCCCTAACGCAATTGAACTAAGACAAGAGAGTTTTCTTTGGGCAGAAGACTTATCTACTTATGATTCAATAATCACTTTACCATTTGAAATACCATTTTATGGTACTCATGTTAGTTTATTTGCTCTACTTATGACTGTATCGACAATCATATATACTCGAATGAACAATCAATTATCTGCAGGTAGTTCTCAAATGATGCCTCAGCTAAAATGGATGATGTATTTAATGCCAGTGATTTTTCTTTTTGTTTTAAATAGCTATGCAGCTGGACTTAACTATTATTATTTCCTGGCAAACATCATCACATTTGCACAGCAATTTGCATTTAGAAAATTTGTTGACGATGATAAAATACATGCCAAGATTCAAGAAAATAAGAAAAAACCGAAGAAGTCAACATCAGGTAGTTTTCAACAAAGACTTGAAGAGATGGCCAAAAACAGAACTGCAAAAAACAAGAATTAATACCCTAAGTATTCTATTCTAACACTAGGACTCTATTTACGGCTTGTAGTTTTTCGATTAATAAAAATGCGGCAAACCAAAGTATGCCGCATTTTTTATGTTTAAAGCTCAATATTTTCGTTAAACTAATAATATAAAAAAATGCATATCAACTATACTAATACATAAGAGGTAAAATGAATTTTGTTTTAACTTTTATACTATCATTTTAAATAGTACGAATAATTCACATATTGCTATATATTGTGATTATTGATTTAATCATTAATTTTGTATTCGAGATTATCATCAAAATAATCTACAACTTAATGCAAATTAAAAACACCTAAAAGCAGGTCACTTAAAAATTGAATCAGTATATTTGAATTGAAACTTACTGAAAATGAAAAAACAAATCATTCAATCCAATCAAGCCCCATCACCCATTGGCCCGTATAGTCAAGCTGTAAAAGCAGGTGATTTTTTATTTGTAAGTGGTCAAATTGCACTTAATCCTGCAACTGGGGAATTGGTTATGAAAAGTATTGAAGCTGAGACGAGACAGGTAATGGAAAATATAAGATCGGTATTAGCTCAAGCGGGAGTTTCTTTTGATTCAATAGTAAAAACAAGTATTTTCTTAACTGACATGAGTTATTTCCCACGTGTAAATGAAATATACTCTGGATATTTTACTTCAGATTTCCCTGCAAGAGAAACAATCCAAGTTGCTGGATTACCTAAAAACGTGAATATAGAAATTTCGGTTATCGCTATTTCCTCTAGCAACTAATTTAAAAAACTATGATACCTATTTTGCGTTGGGCTGGGCTTCTTGGCTCTATAGCCATAAGTTTATTAGCTATTTCTTCGCATGTATTATCTAAACATTATACTCTTGAGCAAATAGCATCAATTAATACCGCTGCATATATTCAACTAATTCACTCAGTAGCTTTATTGGCAATTGGCTTATATAATAAACCATCTAAACAAACGAGAATTATAGCTAGGCTTATGTTAGTTGGAGTTTGTTTTTTTTCATTCTCAATATATATACTTGTATTCAATAAGATATCTGAACTCTCTTTTGTACATTTTCTATGGCCAGTAACTCCAATAGGTGGTTTATTGTTAATTACTTCATGGGTATTAATTATTTTGAATGCACCAAGTTTTACTACTAATCAGGACCAAGAAAAATTACTATAAATAATATGATAATTACAAGCTATAAGCGTCTTGAATAGCGATATATATCTATAAATACTAGTCGTGATTATTTCATAATTTCAAATAATAAGAAGTGGCTTCATTTTTGAGCAAATCACATGAGAACACTGAAAAGCAATAATTTATATCTGGATTTTGGCTTAAATTTAAACAATTTTAAAAAATATGAACTCAATTCTTGCAAACTGCTTGCTATCTGCTTTAATGTTGTGTTTTTCTTGCAAAAACAATACTAAAGTTTCTTCAACTCCTCCCCCATCGACAACTAACCAAGTTAGTAGTAATGTGAATGTTCAAACAGTGTATGAGCAACCTATTAAAATTGAAACAAAAGCATTACCAGATACAATGCTATATAGCTTAGTTGTATCATTTTATAGTATTGGTTCAGGCATTGATCAACCAATCGCCCAAGAATTTGATTATTTAGTAAAAGATTATCAAGAACAGTTTGGAGATCATTTTAGTGCAGAACGAATTAGATGGGGGCGAGAGGGAGAACTTGATTATTGCATCCAATTGGTGGAAATGAAACCTGAAAACAGGAAACAATTCAGAGAAAGGGCTGATGTAATACTCAAAAAGAGTGTACATGTGCATGTTACAGAAAATACAACATGCAGAAGAAATCTCCGCTAGAATTTACTATTATATTAAATCGATTCAAATAATAAAGTTGATTCAGCAATACGGAATTTGTTTTAATTTTGTGCATTCCCAAATGCAAATCCAAAAATCAAATCCGTTATGCAAGAAACCGGCATTAAGAGCCCATCTGCTTCATTAGCAGATGTTGGACTAGGCCATGTAGCAATAGCTCATTGGAATCTCACTCCGTCTGAATTGGTTGAAGAAACTTTATTGAGTGGAGAAGGCACTTTGTCAGACACAGGTGCATTAGCTATTGATACAGGAGAATTTACTGGTAGATCTCCTAAAGATAAGTATGTTGTTTACGATGAAAAAACAAAAGATTCAGTATGGTGGGGTGATGTGAACCACCGTTTTGAATCAGCTGATTTCGATAAACTTTACAACCGAGTATGTGCTTATTTTAGTAATGCTGAAGTATATGTTCGAGATAGTTATGCTTGCGCAGACCCTGAATTTCGCTTAAATATTCGAGTTGTTACAGAACTACCTTGGTCTAATCTGTTTGCAAACAACCTATTCCTAAGACCAACTTCGGATGAACTAAGTTCATTTGTTCCTGAATGGCATATAATCAATGCCCCTGGTTTTAAAGCAGATCCATCAATAGATGGAACTCGTCAGCATAACTTTACGATAATAAACTTTACTAAGAAAATAATTCTAATTGGAGGTTCTGGCTATACGGGTGAAATTAAGAAAGGTATCTTCTCCGTATTAAATTACATTCTTCCTCATGAGAAGAATGTACTTTCTATGCACTGTAGTGCTAATGTTGGAAAAGATGGAGACACAGCCGTTTTCTTTGGATTAAGCGGTACAGGAAAAACCACTTTATCAGCGGATCCCGATCGTCGATTAATTGGTGATGATGAACATGGATGGTCTGCAAACTCAGTTTTCAATTTTGAAGGAGGCTGTTATGCAAAATGTGTTGATTTATCTGCTGAAAAAGAACCTCAAATCTTTAATGCAATTCGCTTTGGTGCTTTACTTGAAAATATCAATTATTTTGAAGGCACTAGAAGTGTCGATTACAGTAACATAGAAAAAACTGAAAACACACGTGTTGCATATCCAATTGAGCTGATTGATAATATCATGAAACCTTCAATGGGAGATATTCCACGAAATATTTTCTTTCTTACAGCTGATGCATTTGGTGTGCTTCCTCCTATTTCTAAGCTAACTCCTTCTCAAGCGATGTATCATTTTATCTCTGGCTATACAGCTAAAGTTGCAGGAACAGAAGTAGGAGTAACAGAACCTCAAGTTACCTTCTCAGCATGTTTTGGAAAAGCGTTTCTTCCTCTTCACCCCACTCGCTACGCTGAATTACTTGGAAAGAAATTAAAAGAAAACAATGTGAATGTATGGTTAGTTAATACTGGATGGTGTGGAGGTCCATATGGAATTGGCTCACGTATTAAACTCAAATATACACGTGCCATGATTTCAGCAGCATTGCGAGGTGAATTGAATAATGTTGAATTCCAGAAAACTCCATACTTCGGATTAAGTACTCCTGTTAGCTGTCCAGATGTTCCTTCTGAACTATTATTCCCTAGAAATGCATGGCCAGATAAGGATATGTTTGATCTAAAAGCTGCTGAATTAGCTGAGAAATTTGTCAAGAATTTCGCACAATATGCTGATTTTGCGAATGAAGAAATTATGGCAGCTTCACCCAAAATAGCTTCGGAAGCATAATAATATGTGCTATTAAAAAAGCCCCACTTTGAAGTTCAAAGTGGGGCTTTTTCTTTTGAATCGGTTTATACCGACTGCAACTTTTGAGAAGAATGGACTGAATGATAAGCGATTGTCGCTTTTATAAATCCAACGAATAAAGGATGAGGATTGTCTACTGTGCTCTTGTATTCTGGGTGAAACTGTACACCAATGAACCAAGGATGTTTTTCCACTTCAACAATTTCAACAAGACCTTTATCCGGATTTAAACCTGTTGTTTTCATGCCTGCTTTTTGAAAAGCTTCAGCATACGTGTTATTGAATTCATAACGATGGCGATGGCGTTCGGAAATTAAAGGACGACCATATACTTCCAAAGCCAATGAACCTGGCTGTAATTCACAATTATAAGCTCCTAAACGCATTGTTCCACCTTTTTGAGTTACTTTCTTTTGACTCTCTTGGAGATGAATAACTGGAAAGGAAGTATTCGGCGCCATTTCTGTTGAATGTGCATCTTTATAACCTAACACATTTCGGGCAAATTCAATTACAGCGCATTGCATTCCTAAGCAAATTCCGAAGAATGGCGTATTG
>JBIKOC010000423.1:0-2559 GCA_044358335.1 Flavobacteriales bacterium
ATAGCTAAAGGCGAAAGTCAAACGCTTGAATTTAAGTTTGAGCTTAATTCTGCCCGAAAAATTGCAGCAACCCTATCGGCATTTTCGAATGCTCAGGGAGGGAAAATATTGGTTGGCGTGAAGGATAATGGTGCACTTGCTGGAATTAGATTGGATGAAGAAGTATATGTGTTGGATGCGGCGGCTTCGATGTATTGTGATCCGCCAGTTACACTAAAAACAAGACGTTGGGAAGTGGATGGGAAATTTATCTTGGAAGCAGAAGTAGAAGAATCAATTCATAAACCCGTAAAAGCTCAAACCGAACCCAATGAGTGGAAGGCTTGGCTTCGAGTTGGCGCATCAAACCGCTTAGCAAATCCGGTTCATTTAGCTTTGTGGCAAATTCGAAATCCTGGTAAAGAAGTCCCGGCTCAATTCACCGAAAAGGAGCAGAAAGTTCTTCAAGTGTTACAGGACAAAAAATGGGTAAGCCTCAATCAAGCTTGCAAGTGGAGCAAATTGCCTCGTTTTTTAGTTGCTAAAACGCTTGCTCATTTTATGCAATGGGGAATCGTTTACACTGAATTAGAGGAAAGTGGCGGCTTTGTTTTTATGTTGCGGGAAGATTTTCCTTAACCGTTATTTGCCGAATGACGATTTGGAAAATTACTCTGATTGGTATTGCCCTACTTTCAATTCCTTGGCTGGTGCTAAAACTGGTACTTTTTGTCTGCAATAAAGATCAGAAGCAACAAGATAATCAATCGGAAAATGATTCCATTCATTAATCAAACGATAAAACTCCTGTTCGATATTTATTTGTTGTAATACCCACCAGCCAAATAGATCGATCACTTATTTGAGTCGAATATTGCGGCACCATGAATAATCGGGAACGTTTTTCATCCGAAACCATACGTCGACTGAATTGTCCGTCATTACTAATACGAGCATAAACAGGAACCGATCTTCTTACGTTGTTCATGATATGTGCACGAGATTGATCTGTTTCGGTTAAGTTTTTTGGGTGATCGTTAAATACGAAATGCATGCTTTCTCCATCAAAACCAAACACATAAGAAGAATAAAATCCACCATCGTTTGAGCTTTGTTGATACTTAGGAATATCGGCTGTCCAAATCACATCACCAAGCGAATCCATCTTAACTACAATAATGTTGTTGTAATAATAATAGTAGTTGCAGCTATACATACCTGTTCGGAAATCCTGAAAGCATATTTCATCTTCGAGGACTTGCTCGGCTACTAAACCGAATGTTCCATCTTTAAATCGAACAAAATGATCGAGTTTAAAATCGCTTAGTTCCATTTTACCTCGAATACGACTGGTTTCCATAAAACTAGCTGCAAATCCTTTGTCGAAGGGAATGAGTTTTTTATCGAGCACTGCTTTTGAATTCCGATCTATTTCCAAAAAAAACGTTCCTGCTGCTTGTCCTTGCCCGCGTTCGGAATAAAACCCACTGCAAATAACTTGATTGTCTTGCCCCAGAATTAAATCGATATCCGAAATATATTGGTCACCTAAACTAATTTCGTAATCTTCTACCAGTGTAGTATCACTGGAAAAAGTCACTAAACTATATCGATATCGCGGACCGCCTTTATTAGCTAATTCGCCTTTATCGAAAATGACTCGTACAAGCATATATACGCGACCTTGCGGATCAACTACTGTTCGATGTATTTGAAGATTACTTCCTTTGTATGGAAATTCAATACTCCGATTCCAGATGATTTCTAATTGTGGATTGAATAAATTAAATTCCATTTTCTCATTCGAATATTTATCGAATTTTTCTGAGAAAAAACAAAGCATGGAACTGCTATCGCTTGATTGAACGAAATTCAGTGCTTGCAACTGACTTTTACGCGTAGCAGGGAATTCGGCAATTTTCTTTTCTTTTTCGCTTGGTTCACCTTCGATATCGTAGAGGCGACCGTATAATTCTATTTTATCTTTTTCGGAATTAAAATAGGTTGCCATCAAAACTGGCTTATCTCCTACCCTCTCCAATACAGCATATTCGAGCGTTTTACTTCCTTTAGTTGTTTCTAATTTGATTTCTTTATTGAATTGAGGTAAAAGAGTCAAATTATCATATCGTTGAATAAATGTTTTTCCAGGTGAAAACAATTTTGTGCGTGTTCGTGCTTGCATGACAATCCCATCGGGCCAGTTTCCAATGACTTGAAACGCTGTTGAACTAGAAGGTTTGAATATATCAGAACCCCATTGAATGCTCTTTTGAGCAGCAAGTGGTGAGGTGAAAATCCACAGAATTAGCAAACCAAAAACACATCTTTTCATTGGGCTCAATTTACGAAAAGGCACATAGCAACGATGATAAAACGTAGATTATCTACTTGCATTATTTAAGAAATAAACAGTTCACGAATACCTGTTGATACTTAATCTATTTTCTTGGAAAACTCGCATACGGCGCAGGCTACATTTACGTTTTGATACGAATTGCAAACATGAAGCGCTTCCTTTTCCCTGCATTATTAATTATTGGAGCGATATCGCTACTCTGGTCTACCATTCAGCCAACT
>JBIKOC010000424.1:0-2552 GCA_044358335.1 Flavobacteriales bacterium
AATATTGAACCTAGGTAGAAATTGGTACCTGCACTAAATGTAATAAGAGGAATCGTCTCAAAAGCATTGGGTTTACTGCCTAACAAACGCGTTCCATCCACAAATCCAAAACCGGGTTCCATTCCAACAAATGGATCAAGTTGATTGTGTTCCAGAAAATGATAATTCATTCCCCAAAGCACCGAATGATAGCTTGTTATGCTCGTATTACCCGATAAGTTGGCAAGGAAATAATGTCCTTCACCATTCATAGAAAAATGCTCATTAAAATAATAATCCCAATCGCCTGAAAAATAGAGTGAAGATGCGCCATTCGATGTAAAAACACCTGGGCATAAAGTTCCCATGGCTCTGAATCCATTTTTCTTGGTAAAGATTTTTTCCTGAGCATTTACCTGAATGCCAATAAAAAGGATTGCAAAGAAAATCAGTAGCCTTTTCATTCTTTCACGAGTTTAATATTGGCACTTAAGGAAACTAATAAATGTCCTTCAATTCCATGTTGTTCATGATCTTCTAATACTACTTGTCTATAAGGCTTATCTTGTATTTCCAAATCATGTCCAAAATGAAACATGTATTGAGCAGCAAGCGAGACATCAAATTTGGGAGTAAAATTATAATGCATTCCCAATCCAGTTTGGACAGCCGAAGTCCAACGAGTTCCTGTTTGTGGTAAAGCAACCAAGATATTAGTAGAACCATCTGGACGAACTGTTAGTTTCGAATAATCGAAACAATGACCAGCTACCATGTAGGGAGTAAACTTTCGCTGAAAATCGCTTGGATCAAGCAAGTAATACATCACCGACCAACCAATATGACCATCTTGTCGAAAACCAGTATTACCCGAATTGTTTGTAAGGTAATCGGCAAACCATTCGGTATTAACGCGCTTCGTTAACTGAACACGAAAGTGTCCGCCCATGCCATAACCGGCATCTTTCACTTGTCCGTGATTAAACAAACTCAAAGTTGATCGAACGCCTAGAGAAACTCTTCCAAGTTTACCAACCTGAGAGAATCCAAATAGGGGGAGGAATAAAACGAAAATGAAGATTACTCGTTTCATAGGTAACGTTTGATTAAGTAACGTAAATGACTGAAAAAATTGCATAAAAAAACGGAGGCTGATTAAACAACCTCCGTCCAATTTTATTTGAAAAGCTTATCGTTTAACGATTTTGCCTTTACGCATTAATTGCATTTCATCTACAATGTTACCAGCTCCTCCTAATTTATCAATCAGGAAAAGGATGTAACGAATATCCGCTGAGATGGTACGTTGAACTTTATCTTCAAAGAAGATATCGCCACTCATTGCTTCCCAATTACCATCGAAAGCGCAACCAATAAGCTGACCTTTTCCATTAATAACCGGACTTCCAGAGTTTCCTCCAGTAATGTCGTTGGTAGAAATGAAACAAGTATGGATTTCTCCATTTTCTGCATAAATACCGTAATCTTTTTTCTTGTAAAGTTCTTTCAACCCAGCAGGAACATGGAATTCAGGATTTGTTGGGTCCTCTTTCTCAATTACTCCTTTTAACGTGGTAAACTCATCGTACTCAACTGCATCGCGTGGATCGTAGTCTTTTACTTGACCGTAAGTCAAACGCATGGTTGAATTGGCATTCGGATAGAATTTTTTCTCCGGCATCATCTCGCGTAAACCAGCAACAAATGCTCGACTTCCTTTATCGATACGAGATTGAACTTCGGTTATTTGCGGACGGAAATTCGTCATAAATGCTTTCAAGAAACTATTACTTAATTCAACAGCAGGGTCTTTTTCTAATACTGCAGCACTAGGATTATCTAAGAAATTGTTGAATTTATCGGAGGTTGCGAATACTGAACGAGCGTATACATCTTCCACAAACGATTTGAAATTACCGTTAAAACGAACACGAATTGAATCGAAAATAGCCGGTTGGTTCTCCTTAGCTATTCCTTCGGAATACATCTGTAACATAGCTTCCAACAATTTCTTGTCGGTACTCATGTTATAGTCTTTATAGAATGTTTTACCCTCGTTACGAACTTCAGCAATTGCTTCAGCTAAACCAGCAGGATTAGAAGTGTCGGCCATAACTTCTTTCAATTGACCCATTTGATAGGCAAAGAAAGGAACACCTGCACCTTGAAGAATAGCTTCGTTCAAGTATGTACGAGCTAAGACTAACTTACGCATGTCGTTGTAAGCTGTTTCTAAATCACGCATTGCGAAACCATACTTAGCTAAACGCTGAGGATCTTGTCCAGCCCAAGTTTGGAATTTATTCTCTAAATCTTTCTTCTTCTCTACTACTCCATTGTTCTTCAACTGCTGGCTTTGTCCAATAAAGTACTTCCAGTAATTAGCTGTTTGAGCATAAGTTGAAGCATATTTGATACGGATTTCGGTGCTTGCATCCATATCCTCTTTCATCAATTTCAATTTCTTATCGCGGATTTTCACCACTGCTGGATTGGTTAAATCAAGCGCCATTTGAACTCCATAAGAAGTTAAATAACGATCGGTTCTTCCCGGATATCCCATTACCATGGTG
>JBIKOC010000425.1:0-2542 GCA_044358335.1 Flavobacteriales bacterium
AACTATTTTCTCTCCAATTTAATCCATATGAACCGGCACCATAATAATTCCCAATGTCTTCCCAGGGCCAGTTTCGAGGAACAGCAGTATGATCGTATCGAAAGAAATATGGATCAACAATTAAATTCCCTTTTATTTTTCGGATGCCTTTTTCCTGAAGAATCTGGTAGATTTTTTCAAGTGTATTTTCCGCAGTCATAGCACCTGCTTTCCCACTTCCTAATGTAGGATCACCACCACCAATCACACATAAATCTCCACGAAGGACATCATCTTTTAATTCACCCTGAATAACTATGTGAGTTTTGAATGTGAAATCGGCTCCCAATATTTTCAATGCAGCTGCTGTGCTGAATAATTTGGCTGTAGAAGCCGGCATCAGATAGGTTTGCTCTTGATAGGAATTTAAAATCTGTCCTGTTTCTAAATCTCGAAAACACCAACTAACAACAGCACCTCTTGTTGCATTCGATTGCATCATTTTTCGGGTGGCTTCTGTAAACGAATTCGACTGGGCTTGAATGTCAAAACGATTGCTGAAAACCAAACATACCAGCAGAATAGCGATTCGGGTAAACACTTTCATCCTCCAAAAGTAAGTTTTCAAATGATTCTTCCCCAATTCATGCTGCGAAGGCTTATTTTTGCCTCATGGCTGGAAATTCTCATGGTGTATTATTTCGGTTTAGTAGCTTCGGAGAATCGCACGGAATTGCGATAGGTGGGCTTATTGACGGATGTCCTGCTGGATTGAAACTCGATTTGAACGCCATTCAACATCAACTCGACCGCCGCCGTCCTGGACAATCGAATATCAGTACAACTCGTAAAGAATCTGACACGGTTCAATTTTTATCGGGCATTTTCGAGGAAAAAACCACTGGCTCACCCATAGGTTTCATTATTCCAAATTCTGATCAGCATTCGAGCGATTACGATACATTGAAAGATGTTTATCGTCCTTCTCATGCCGATTATACCTATCAAGCCAAATATGGAATTCGGGATTATCGCGGTGGTGGACGATCATCTGCTCGTGAAACGGCAACACGCGTGGTTGCTGGCTCTGTTGCTCGTCAACTTTTAGCGCTTCAGCACATAAAAATTGTTGCTTTTGTAAGTCAAGTGGGTGAGATAACTTGTCAAATGCCGCATATATTTCCTTCAGAAACGCAGGTTGATGCAAGCACGGTTCGTTGTCCCGATTTAGAAATTGCTAAATCGATGGAAGCTTTGATTTTGCAAGCGAAAGATGAGGGCGATTCGCTTGGTGGCGTGATTACGTGTATGATTGAAGGTGTTCCTGCTGGATGGGGCGAGCCGGTTTTCGATAAACTTCATGCTGAGCTGGGAAAAGCTATGTTAAGCATTAATGCAGTGAAAGGCTTTGAGATTGGTAGTGGCTTTTCGGCTGCTGCCATGCGCGGTTCAGCTCATAATGATGCTTTTATCCAAAACGAACTGGGCGAGGTTCGCACTATTACTAATCACTCGGGAGGTATTCAAGGTGGGATTTCTAATGGCGAGCTCATTTATTTTCGGGTAGCATTTAAACCTGTTGCTTCGATTCGTAAATCTCAAGCAACCGTATCCCAAGAAACTGGAAATACTAAAATTGAAATTCCTGGTCGCCACGATCCTTGCGTCGTTCCGCGTGCTGTTCCCATTGTGGAAGCGATGGCTGCTCTAGTTCTTGCCGATCATTATCTGCGATCTAAAGCAATAAATGCAAACCTTTAAGGTTAATTCTTCAGCTCATTTCCTATGCTCAAAAAGATTCTTAAAATCACCGGAATTACTTTTCTCTTACTTTTTATTGTGGCTTTAATTTTACCCTTCTTGTTTAAGGATAAAATAATCGCCAAAGTGAAGGAGGAAGCTAATAAGAACTTCAATGCTAAACTCGAATTCCGTGATTTAAGTTTAGGGCTCATTAGCAGTTTTCCTAATTTCAATATCGAATTACAAGGCTTGTCTTTATCGGGAGTGAATGAGTTCAAATCCGACACCTTGATTTCGGCTGAATCGCTTGCTATTACAACCGATATCATGAGTGTAATTGGTGGGGGAGAAATTTCCATTAAATCCATCAAACTAGATAAAGCTCGAATTCACCTCAAGGTTTTAAAAGACGGAAAAGCCAATTGGGATATCACAAAACCTTCAGCTACGCCCGAAACGCCTTCTTCAGAGCCTTCTACATTCCAAGCGAAATTGCAAGAGTATTCGTTAAAATCGAGTCGAATTTGGTATGAAGATCAAACGATGGATTTTACCGCTTTACTCGATGGAGTTAATCACTCCGGATCTGGCGATTTTACTGCCGATGTGACTAATCTGGAAACCCTAACTACTATCGATTCAATGGATGTAGATTACGGTGGAATTTCGTATTTAAAACGCGTCAATTTAGAGTATAAAGCCGATTTCAATCTCGACTTAAAAAACTCGGTCTATGCCTTTAAGGATAATGAACTCAGATTGAATAATCTATTCCTCAAGTTTGCCGGTTCTGTTGCAATGCCTGCCAATGATATCACCA
>JBIKOC010000426.1:0-2541 GCA_044358335.1 Flavobacteriales bacterium
CAACGACAATTATCGAGTCGGGGTTGGATATTTCGAATGCCAATACGATTTTGATTAACAATGCCCATTTGTTTGGATTGAGCGATTTGCATCAGATGCGCGGTCGGGTAGGGCGGAGTAACAAAAAAGCATTTTGCTATTTACTTACCACGCCAGTTTCTTTGCTCACGAGTGATGCCCGTAAGCGATTAAAAGCCATTGAAGATTTTGCTGAATTAGGAAGCGGTTTCAACATTGCGATGCGCGATTTGGATATTCGTGGAGCAGGAGATTTATTGGGAGGAGAACAAAGTGGATTTATCTCCGAGATTGGATTTGAGATGTATAATAAAATCCTCGACGAAGCTATTCAGGAGTTGAAGGAGAGCGATTTCAAGCAATTGTTTCAAGAAGAGTTGGAAGAAAAACGCAAAGTTTGGGTGAGCGATTGTCAGATTGATACCGATTTGGAAATTCTGATACCGGATGCTTACGTGACCAATATTACCGAGCGTTTGCTTTTATACAAAGACCTCGACAACATGGAAACGGAGGTTGAATTACAGCAATTCGAAAAGCAGCTAATCGATCGTTTTGGTGCAGTGCCTAAACCCACATTGGAGTTGATGAATGCCATCCGTTTACGTTGGATTGCTAAAGACATGGGCTTTGAGAAAGTGGTATTAAAGCAGAAAACCTTCGTAGGATATTTCGTGCAAAACCAACAAAGCAGCTTCTATCAAAGCGATTTCTTTGCTCGATTGATGCAGCATTTAACTCGTATACCAGGGAAGGCTCGTTTGAAAGAACGGAACAACAAACTCACGTTGGTGATGGAACAAACAGGAAATCTCGATCAAGCAGTTAACGCACTCGGACAATTATTGGCAGCCACTCGTCCACAAGAACAAACGCTGAACTGATGCACGTTTTTTATACAACTACTTTTCAAGGCGATAAGGCAATTCTCACCGAAGAAGAAAGTCTGCATTTAAGCAAAGTTCTTCGTCTAAAAGAAGGCGTTACCGTTTTGTTGCTGGATGGAAAAGGAGGAATGTTTGAAGGGGAAGTTTTATTGGTCCATCAGAAAAACTCGGCAGTAGGGAATTTACGTAGACTACCTATTTCTAATATTCGTCCATACCGCCTGCACGTCGCCATTGCTCCTACGAAAATGATGGAACGACTTGAGTGGTTTCTCGAAAAAGCAACTGAAATTGGAATAGATGAAATTACTCCCTTAATCACCAAACGAACAGAGCGTGATCAAGTGAAAATGCAGCGGGTGGAGAAAATTGTACTTGCTGCCATGAAACAAAGCATGACGCCAAACATGCCTGTCTTAAATGAGGTTACTACGTTTTCGGCTTTCATGAAGAAAGAAACTTTCGGTTTGAAACTCATTGCACATTGCATTCCGGGTGAAAAACCTTTGCTCACTCAAAAAGCCAGTCAAGCAGAACAAATTACCGTCTTGGTTGGTCCAGAGGGCGATTTTACAGCTGAGGAAGTTGAATCAGCTTTGAAGTTTGGATATGAGGCAATTTCCCTCGGACAAAGCCGTTTGCGAGCAGAAACTGCTGGAGTAGTTGTATGTGCTCAAGTGCAAGCTGCTTGGCAGATTAATTCATAGATTAAATCACGACATTTGCCTGTAATTATTTTTCGATGAAACGTTTTCTGATTCTTGTTCTAACTGTTTTAAGTGTCACCTCGATACAGGCGCAAGGCACGTACAGCATCGGTTTGCTTAAATATAACGGTGGTGGAGATTGGTATGCTAATCCAACTTCACTTCCCAACCTGATTTCATTCTGCAATAAAAATATCGGAACCAATATTTCTCCCGATGCGATTACGGTTGATGCAGGAAATCCTGAAATATTCAACTTGCCTTTTGTCCACATGACCGGACATGGAAACGTTATTTTCAGTCCATCCGAAAGCGATAACTTACGAACTTATTTAATTGCAGGAGGATTTTTGCATGTGGATGATAATTATGGGATGGATCCATTTATTCGTCCACAATTGAAGCGGATTTTTCCTGAATTAGATTTGGTTGAATTGCCACCTTCACATCCGATTTTTCATCAAAAATTCGATTTTCCTGGAGGATTACCCAAGATTCACGAACACGATGGAACACCACCACAGGCATTTGGAATGTTCTGGGAAGGCCGCTTAGTAGTCTTGTATACTTTTGAGTGTGATTTGGGAGATGGATGGGAAGATGCTTCTGTTCACAAAGATTCAGAAAGTGGCCGTCAGAAAGCCTTGAAAATGGGAGCGAACATGGTACAATATGTATTGATGGCAAATGATCCCATCAAGCGCCAATAAACAAGTTGAATGCTCTTAGGAAATCTTCAAACTAGTCATCGTTAACGAGCCCATTTGTGGATCATCGTTGAAGAATTCTAACGTATCTTTTTCGTTAGCTAAAGCCGTTGCATAAAGCAAAGGCAAGTAATGTTCGGTTGAAGGAACAGCTAACTCAGCCGATTTGCTCAAGCTTTTATACTGACTCAATTGAGCAAAATTGCGATCTAAAATGGTCTT
>JBIKOC010000427.1:0-2540 GCA_044358335.1 Flavobacteriales bacterium
TGTCCCATTTTATCGCGCTTAGTAGCGAGGTAACGAGCATTATGAATATTGGCTTCAATCACAATGGGAACATTTTCGACAATCTCTAAACCATAGCCAATTAATCCAGCTCGTTTGGTTGGATTGTTCGTAAGCAAACGAAGCTTACTCACACCTAAATCACGAAGGATTTGCGCCCCAACACCATAGTCACGTTCATCCATTTTGAAACCTAATTTGATATTAGCTTCCACCGTGTCGTAACCTTCTTCTTGAAGTTTGTAGGCTTTTAGTTTGTTCAATAGTCCAATGCCTCGTCCTTCTTGATTCATATATACAATCACCCCTTTTCCTTCCAATTGAATTTGCTGCATAGCTGCTTGTAATTGCGGACCACATTCGCAACGGCAAGAACCAAATATATCACCCGTCATACATGAGCTATGAACGCGCACTAATACAGGTTCTCCAGGAATAAATTCTCCTTTTACCAAAGCTAAATGTTGCTCTCCCGTATTCGTTTGCGTATAAGCAACCATTTTAAAATCACCATGTTCGGTTGGTAAATCAACTTCCACTTCGCGACTAATTAAGCTATCGTGTTCTAATCGGTATTTGATTAGGTCTTCGATGGATATAATTTTCATATCCAGCTTTTGAGCAAGTTGCATCAGTTCGGGCAAACGAGCCATGCTACCATCCTCATTCATAATTTCAACCAAAACCCCTGCTGGTTCAAATCCTGCTAACCGAGACAAATCAATGGTTGCTTCGGTATGTCCTGCGCGACGCAAAACACCACCGGTTTTAGCTTTCAACGGAAAAATATGTCCAGGACGAGCAAAATCTTCGGGGCGAATTGTAGCATCAATCAATGCTTTCATGGTTTTGGAACGATCGGAAGCCGAAATCCCGGTAGTACAACCTTGACCAAGTAAGTCGACCGATACCGTAAAAGCTGTATCGTGAGATGAAGTGTTTTGAGAAACCATCATTTCAAGTTTGAGCTCCTCACAACGTTCTTCGGTTAGAGCAGCACAAATAAGTCCGCGTCCTTGAGTGGCCATGAAGTTAATTACCTCTGGAGTTGCATTCCTAGCGGCAGTAAGGAAATCACCTTCATTCTCTCGATTCTCATCATCAACCACGATAATTATTTTACCCTGGCGGATGTCCTCAATGGCTTCCTGAATACTGTTAAGTTTTGACATATAGATAGCCCAAAGGCTGATTAAGAAATTAGAGAATCCTGTCCTTGACAGTTGATCCGGTGATCAAACGATTTAACCGGTTATTTTGTTTGTTCCAACTGAATTCAGCAACCATAAACTCACGGGCATTTTGACCGATTGTTAGCGCTAATTCAGTATTGTTTAGTAAGAATGCAATGGCTTCAGCAACTTTTTCAGGAGTATCTGCTATCCACACTTCTTTACCATGTCGAGCACCAATGGCGTTATTGGCTAAAGTGCTAGTAATCACTGGCAATCCCATCGACATAGCTTCTAAAATCTTGTTCTGCATGCCTATACCAATTTGCATAGGAGCGACAAACAAGCGCGTTTGCTGATAATAGCTTCGTAAATCATTCACCCAACCGGTTAGTTGTAAATGTCGCGAATTGATTTGTTTCAATTCACGACTTGGATTTTTACCAGCTGCAACAAATTGAATGTGAGGGAACTCCTGATTTAATAACGGTAAAACTTGATCTACCATATACACTACACAATTCACATTCGGCTCGTATTGCATATTGCCAGTGAAGAGTAAATCGAGTGTACGGGCGCGAGGTTCTGGTTTATAGAAATCGGTATCAACACCATTAGGAATGATACGTATTTCGGCTTTTTGAGGATGATTAATCAAGAGAGCATCTTGTGATGAAATCATCGTACGAATGTCGAACTGATCGAAAATCTCGGTTTCATAGCGACCTAATCGACGACTTTCAGAAGAAATCAACATTCGTTTCCACCAAGCATCGTGATTCATTCTTCTTTGCAAACCGATAGAAAATGCATCTTGATAATCCAGAATTTTGCGACAACCTTGAAGTGATTTCACAAATTCAGCCATGCGAGCTAACTGACAATAAACCACATCAGGCTTGAGTTGTAAATACCATTCCTGAAATTGACGAATTGCATCGGCATCAGAGAAATAAGCAACTTGATAGGGTTTACTTTGGAAGAAATTCTTGGTTAGTCGAACTAAAACGGGAATTCGCTTTAATTGAAAAACGCGTACTGAAGCAAAAACAGATTTGGCTTTTTCGAGCGATTCGGTTGTAACGGCTTCGTCACTAGTACAAAATACATGAACCTCGTGATCGCAAGCCAAACCGAGCAGCTGGTGCCAGGCACGAAGCTTATCTCCTTTGTCGGTAGGATATGGAAAACGTGATAAGGCAACAAGTATCTTCAAACCCGAGAACTTCTGTTTTCATAAAACTTTAGCAACCGATGAGTTAGTGCTTCAGTTCGGAAATGTTCGTTGGCAAAGGTAAGGGCATTTTCCGAAATGCGCTCGGCAAGATTCGGTGTTGTGATTAGTCTGTT